>JBQCEK010000371.1:0-2523 GCA_051960335.1 Sphingomonas sp. | reverse complement strand
CAAGCCCCACCCCAACCCCTCCCCTGTAGGGGAGGGGCTAGAAGGATGACAATGCTCAAAATCACTGATCTCCAAGCCGAGATCGACGGCAAGGAAATCCTCAAGGGCCTCAGCCTCGAGGTGAACGCGGGCGAGGTGCACGCGATCATGGGGCCGAACGGCGCGGGCAAGTCGACGCTCGGCTATGTGCTCGGCGGGCGGCCGGGCTATGAGGTGACCGGGGGCAGCGTGCGCTTCCGTCCCGTGTTCCCCGGCGAAGGCCGGGGTCCAGTATCGGCCCAGCCGGAAACGGAGCGGAGCGCTCTCCAACAATCACCTTCGCAACTGGACCCCGGCCTTCGCCGGGGAACGGATGAAGAGTGGATCGACCTCCTGTCCCTCGACCCCCACGACCGCGCCGCCGCCGGCCTGTTCCTCGGCTTCCAATATCCGGTCGAGATCCCCGGCGTCTCCAACGTCCAGTTCCTCCGCGAGGCGCTCAACGCGCAGCGCAAATCCCGCGGCGAGGCCCCGCTGTCCGGCGCCGAGTTCCTCAAGCTCGCCCGCGCGCAGGCGGACCTGCTCGGCATGAACCAGGAGATGCTCAAGCGCCCGGTCAATGTCGGCTTCTCGGGCGGCGAGAAGAAACGCAACGAGATGGTCCAGATGGGCATCATCGCGCCGAAGTTCGCGATCCTCGACGAGACCGATTCAGGGCTAGACATCGACGCGCTGAAGGCGGTCGGCGAAGGCATCAACCGCATCATGCGCGCCCCCGACAAGGCGGTGCTGCTCATCACCCATTACGAACGCCTGCTCGACTATGTCGCCCCCGATTTCGTCCATGTCATGGTCGACGGCCGCATCGTCCGCACAGGCGGGATCGAGCTCGCCAAGCAACTCGAAGCCGAAGGCTATGCCGAGGTGGCGGCGTGATGGGGCTGGGTCATAACAGCAGCGTTTTTAGATCCAAATTCCCGGTGTTGAGGCCGTGGGGTTTTGCTTTTATTTTAGAGGCTTTGTTGCTGGCATCATGCCAACCCTACGAGACCTCGCCCCTCCCGACCGATGCAACGGCCGGGCGGCCCAGCCAAGAACTCATGCAATCCCCAGTCGAACCTAAAACTGAAGCTGAACTCAATTCGTTGGTTGAGCAATACCGCCACGCCTCTTTTGCGGCGAGCATTGACGAACACAATCGCTTTTCTTGCTTGTCCAAACCGAAGCTCGACAGCGCATTGCTTAGCGTGAAAAGTTGCATGCAAGGCAGCCAATGCGCTGAGAAGGGCATCCGTGATCCCGAGCGCCTTGCCCAATGCATCACCGACAAAAAGCCGGAATTGCTCCGCGAGTATCTTGAGCAATGGCACAAGGTTTTTGGCAAATGACGACCGCCCTCACGCTCCCCTCCTCCCGCCAGGAAGAATGGCGCTGGTCGCATCTCGACGCGCTGCCCGATCTCGCGCGCGCGCCGCACAGCACCGCGCCTTCCACAGATGACCATTTCATCGGCCTCGGTGGCCCGCGCCTCGTGTTCGTCGATGGCGTCCTCGACGCCGCGCGCAGCACCCCCGGCCGCATCCGCGTCGAGCCGCTCGCTCTCACCACCGATCACCCGCTCGGCCAACAGGCCGCCGGCCCCGGCTGGCAGCTCAGGCTCGACACCGACCAGGCGACCGACCCGATCGAGATCATCCACATCGCCACCGGCGGCGCGAACCACCTGCCCGCGCGCATCACGCTCGGCGAGGACGCCGCCGCGTCGATCGTCGAGACCTATGTCGGAGAGGGCTGGTCGAACCGCCTGACCCAGATCACCCTCGCCCGCTCCGCCCGCTTGATGCGCTCGGTCCGCCTGCTGCAATCCTCCGGCTTCATCTCCCACCGCGACGAAGCACAGGTCGGCGAAGGCGCCAGCCTCGTCTCGATCTTTCTCGGCGCTGGCGGGATGGACTGCCGCGTCGATGGCGCGATCACCTGCACCGGCGCCGCAGCCTATGCCGAAATGGGCGGTGCGCTTCTCACCCAGGCCGAGCAGAACCAGGAAGCCGCCGTGTCGCTCCGCCACGATGCGCTCGACGGCCAGAGCCACCAGACCTGGCGCGCCGTCGCCAAGGACCGCTCGACCGCCAGCCTCGCCGCCCGCGTCGAGGTCGCCCGCGGCGCGCAGAAGACCGATGGCGAGCAAAGCCTGCGCGGCCTCCTCCTCGACCGCACGTCCACGATCAACCTCAAGCCCGAGCTCGAAATCTTCGCCGACGACGTCAAATGCGCCCACGGCGCCACCGTCGGCGAGCTCGACAAGACGGCGCTCTTCGACCTGACGAGCCGCGGCATCACCCCACCCCGCGCCAAGGCGCTCCTCACCCGCGCCTTCGTCGCGGACGCCCTCTCGCGCATCGGCACCGAGGCGGTCCGCGACGCCTTCACCGCCGACGCCGACCGCTGGCTGGAGGCGGCGCTGTGAGCGAAGCAACCAAAATCCTCCCCGGCACGGGGAGGGGGACCCGCGAAGCTGGTGGAGGGGGCGATCCACACGCGACC
>JBQCEK010000370.1:0-2678 GCA_051960335.1 Sphingomonas sp. | reverse complement strand
CCAAGGCCTACCCTTTGATCGGCACCATCCCGATCGCGCAGATCACCCCGCACGAGGCACTTGCTGTGCTTCGCAAAGTCGAGGTGACCGGCGCCTATGAAAGTGCACGGCGCATGCGCAGCGTGCTCAGTCGCGTGTTCCGCTATGGCGTGGCAACCGTCCGATGCGACAAGGACGTTGCCGCAGACCTCCGCGGCGCGATTGCCGTACCAAAGGCGAAGCATTTCGCCGCCATCACGCGGCCAAGCGAGGTTGGCGCTCTGCTCCGGACCATCGACGGCTACAGCGGCCACAAGGTCACCGTCATGGCAATGCGGCTCTCCCCACATGTGCTGCTTCGGCCCGGCGAGCTGCGGCAGGCCGAGTGGACCGACATAGATTTTGACGAGGCGATCTGGTTCATCCCCGCTGAGCGTATGAAGATGCGGCGGCCGCACCGAGTGCCGCTGTCACGACAGGTGATCGCGATGCTCCACGAACTCCACGAGCACACGCATTGGTGGAAATACCTGTTTCCGTGCCTCGGCAAGCCGCGCAAGGCGATGTCGGAAAATGCCGTGAACCAAGGCTTGCGCAAGCTTGGCTACACCAGCGACCAGATGACCGCGCACGGGTTCAGGGCGATGGCGGCGACGCTACTCAACGAGATGGGCGAATGGAACCCCGACGCAATCGAGCGCCAGCTCGCGCATGTCGATACCAACCAGGTCCGCCGCGCCTATGCCCGGGGCGAGTATTGGGACGAGCGGGTACGCATGATGCAGCACTGGTCGGACTACCTCGATCAGCTGCGCGATGGCGGTACTATACTGCGGCCTGATTTCAGGGCTAGCCGGAAAGCCTGACTCTCGATGTTTCGAGGCGCCGGGCGTCCAGCCCGACGCTTCGATCCGGCAGCTGGTGAAGCGCGGTCTATCGGGCTTCGAGCCGCCCGATGATTTTGTGATTGTCGAGATATGTCCGTTGAAGCCGGACTTGGACAGGCATTCCTAAAATCAGGCAGCCACACGTCGCGACCGCGCGGCAGTGGAACGGGTTCGGTATGTGGCTACGCTACGTCCCCAACTGGAAGTAGATCAACCCGATCCGTCCGCGCTCGATGGTCCGTTGCCCGTAAGGAGCTTCAGGCTTCGATATTGCACCAGGGTCGCCCGTCCGACCTTCGTTGTCTCGAGATCGCCCGACTGGATGAGCTCATAGATCCGGGATCGGCTGAGCCCGGTAATCCGGGCGGCAGTCATGACTCGGACCGTCAGCGGCTCGATCTTGGTTTCCCATGCCCGCTCGATCATGGCCGGCCCCGCAATCTGGCATCGCGCCTGCGCATGAAGTTGCGGTCGCTCTCGAGAAACGCGGCCAGCATCGCCGGCACGAGCTCGGCGATCGCCTCCTCCACTCCGTAGGTTTCGGTATAGATCGCCGCATAATCCTGCAGTGCTGCCTGCAGGTCAGGCGCGATACTGATCGAGAGCTTCACCGGGGTCCGGTCGGGCAGCTTGCCAAGCTTTAGATCGACCATGTCAGTTCCTCCCCGCCGGCGTGAAAACCAGATCCTTATGGACCACCAGCCTGACCGGCGCGCCCGGACGGATCGTGATCGTCGGCTGCATGCCGAGATTTCGCTGAGTGACCTGGTCGCCGGCGCGCGACACGGTGTCTTGCGTCGACATGCGGATCGCCTCGACCAGATCGCTCTGGCCTGAGAGCGACAGCTCCGACCCGACCCCGAGCACGGTCGAAAGCACGACGCCCTTCAAAAGCTGCCAGGTGTGGAAGTCGACCTTGTCCTGAAGCCCGGCATAGCCTGACGGATCGGTGGCGGGCACATTGTCGATTCGCAAGCTGCTGCCGTCGGGCATCACGACCCGCTGCCAGACGATGAGCGCGCGCCTCTGCCCGAACGCCACGACGCTGTCGTAGCTGCCGATCAGGCGCGCGCCCTGGGGTATAAGCAGCAGATGCCCCGTTGCGCTGTCATAGACATTCTCGGTCACCTGGGCGGTGACGAGCCCCGGCAGATCGGAGCGAAGCCCGGTGATGAGGCTCGCAGCGATCACGCTGCCTGCTGACAAGGTATAGGGCGACGCCAGCGGCGCGAGCGCGTGCGGATTGACGTCGCCGCGCGGATCAAGAGTGGAAACGAAGGCTTGCTTGCGGCCCTGTGCGTTGGGGTCGTTGGTCGGATCGAACGCAAGCCTCTGCGTGGCGGACGTCTCCGTACCCCCCGGAACCGAGGCGTCGGGTGCCGGATCGGAAGTGCTGCCGACTTGTCGGTCCTGCACCAGCACGCCGGATTCGCGCGCGGCCCTGATCTCGCCGAGCCGGCGTTCGCGATCGGCCGCTTCCGACTGCTGGAATTGCTGGTCGGTCGGGCCGGTCGCCAGTGCCAATTGCCGTTGCCGCGCGAGAATCGGCTTGCCGAGATCGCCGGGAAGCGGCGGGCCGAGCTGTGGCACCTGTCCATAATTGGCGGGAGCGCCGGCAAGCGCATCGACGGCCGGAGCCCCAGCGGGCTGCGACAATTCCTCCTGCGCTGAAGCCCTGCGGGACAGGCGCGGCTTCAGCGCCATCCAGGTCACCGCGACGAGGCTGATCGATCCCAGGGCGGCGATGGCGATGATCACGCCCTTCTTGAACCGTATCGCGCGTGGTGGCCGCGACCGGATCGCCAGCGTCTC
>JBQCEK010000369.1:0-8410 GCA_051960335.1 Sphingomonas sp. | reverse complement strand
ATTGGGGATGGCGAGGTCGAAATGCAGCGCCGCCGCCATGCACACCGGCGACAGATCGGTCGCGCCGTGGCAGCCGGTGCGGACGTTGTAGAGCTCGGCGAAGCTCGCCAGCTTCTTCAGGTGACTGATGCCGCCGGCATGGACGACGGTGGCGCGGATATAGTCGATCAGCTGCTCCTCGATCAGCGCCTTGGCGTCCCACACCGAATTGAAGATCTCGCCGACCGCGAGCGGGGTGGTGGTGTGCTGGCGGATCACGCGGAAATTGGTCTGGTTCTCGGCCGGGGTCGCGTCTTCCAGCCAGAACGGCCGATAGGGTTCGAGATCCTTGCCCAGCCGCGCCGCCTCGATCGGCGTCAGGCGGTGGTGGACGTCGTGGAGGAGATGCACGTCCCAGCCCAACGCCTTGCGCGCCGCCTCGAACAGCGGCGGTACCGAGCGCAGATACTTCTCGGTCGACCAGAGATTCTCGGTCGGCAGATCGGCATCGGCGGGCTCGTAGAAATAGCGGTCCTTCGACACGCCGTAGGTCGAGGCGAGGCCGGGAACGCCCGATTGCAACCTGACCGCCTTATAGCCGAGCGACTTGTAATGCTCCGCGTTGGCAATCGTTTCATCGATATCCTTGCCGTTGGCGTGGCCATAGACCATCACGCCCTCGCGCGCGGCGCCGCCGAGCAATTGATAGACCGGCAAGCCGGCGATCTTGCCCTTGATGTCCCACAACGCGGTATCGACCGCGGCGATCGCCGCCATGGTGACGGGGCCGCGCCGCCAATAAGCGCCCTTATATAAGAACTGCCAGATGTCCTCGATGCGGTGCGCGTCGCGGCCAATCAGGCAGGGAATGACGTGATCGGCGAGATAAGACGCTACTGCCAGCTCGCGGCCGTTGAGCGTCGCGTCGCCGACGCCGTGGACGCCGGTGTCGGTTTCGACTTTCAAGGTGACGAAATTGCGCCCCGGACAGGTGACGATGACCTTCGCAGCCGTTATTTTCGGCACAAAAACTCTCCACAAACGACGATTCCTGATCGTCCGGCGAAGTTGACATACAACTTTGCGCCGATATTACCAGTGACACCGGTGGAATACTCGACAACAATCGAACCGGGGAGAGGGGATATGACGATTATGTGGCCCATGGCGGCAGCAACACCACGCTCTCAACGGATGCGCCCGGCATGCTGCTGAGCGTTCTGGCCCCCGTCGCGGCGTTGGTCGCACCGGCGCCGGCGCCGGCATTGCCCGCCGCGGCCGCGATCCTCCACACCACCGAGCGCGTGGCTGACTGGCAACTCGCGCATCTCGACACGACCGCGCACATGCCCGCAGCGACTACCAGCGCGCTCAACCCGCGCGATTGGCAGCAGGCGACCTTCTGGGTGGGGATGGCCGCGCTGGCGAACCGTGCCCCGCGCTATCGCGCCGCGATCCTGAAGGTCGGAGCGGCACAGCATTGGCGGCTCGGCGATCGACCATTTCACGCCGATGACCAGCTAATCGGCGCTCCTTGGCTCTGGGCATCGCGTCACGGCGGCGGCGACGCTGCCCTGGCGCCGATGAAGCGCTATTACGCCAATCTGCTCGCGCACCGTTCGACAAGTGCGCTGACGTTTACCGATAATCCCAACGGGCATGGCAATCCTCCATGTACCACCCGCTGGTGCTGGTGCGACGCGCTGTTTATGGCGCCGCCGACGCTGTTCGGCCTAAGCGAGGCGACCGGCGATCCGCGCTACGCGGCCTTCGCCGACCAGGAATTCCGCGCGACCGTCGACTATCTTTATGACAAGCAGGAGCATCTGTTCTTCCGCGACAGTCGGTTCTTCGATCGCCGAGACGAGAAGGGACGCAAGCTGTTTTGGTCGCGCGGCAACGGCTGGGTGCTCGCCGGGCTTGCGCGGGTGCTCGACACGCTGAAGCCAGACGACCCGCGGCGCGATTATTATCGCGAGCTGTTCCGCCAGATGGCGCCGCGCGTCGCCGGCCTGCAGAAGGCCGACGGCTATTGGCCCGCCTCGCTGCTCGATTCGGCTGCCACGCAGCCCGAAAGCAGCGGCACCGCCTTGTTCGTATTTGCCCTCGCCAAGGGCATTTCGCTCGGCGTGATCGACCGCGCGACCTATCAGCCGGTCGTCGCGCGCGGCTGGAGCGCGCTCGGCCGTGCGATCCAGCCCGACGGCATGCTCGGCTGGGTGCAGCAAGTCGGCGACCGACCCGACACCGCGGCGGCCGATGCCAGCCAATTCTACGGCTCGGGCGCGCTGCTGCTCGCCGGCAGCGCCGTTTACGACCTCTTGCGTCAGGACCGAAAATGAATCGTACCCGCTCGCTCGCCGCGCCGCTCGGCGCCCTCTTGCTCGCCGGCGCGATGCCGGCGCCTGCCACCTCGTCCGCGGATCAGCCCCATGGCCGCACCTACATCACCGTGCCGCCGATGGACGAGACGGTCGAAACGCGGATCATGCCGCAAGTCGAGGGCCTGATTACCAAGCTGCTGCGCGAGCGGCGCAAGACCACGCTCGACGGTGTGTCGGTGTTCGATTCGGGCGACAAGTTCCTGCCGGGCAAGATCGCCGCGATCATGGCCTATCGCATCGTCGATCTGCCCAAGGGCGACCCGCGCCTGCCGCAGCGATTGAAGGATTTCGCCGATATCGCCGACATGACGGTCGACGACGACAATCACAGCTGGGGCATCTATTATTACATGTCCGCGCTATACAAGCTGAAACAGGCCGGGCTGCTGGAGCGCGCGGTGCGCCCCGCGACACTCGTCAAACTGCGCAGGCAGCTCGATTGGCGGCACTTCGTCCGTCCCGATCTGACGCTGATCGACCTGCCTAACAATTATTATGGCGTCGCGTTTTCGATCGCGCGGCTGCGCTACCTGCTCGGATGGGAGGATGCGAGCGGCAGCGACGCCTTGTTCAAGCGTATGCTCGATCATTATCGTCGCTATTCGGGACAATATGGCTTCGCCGACGAGACCGAGGGCAACGGCCGGTTTGATCGCTACAGCGTTCTGCTGATCGGCGAGATCGCGCAGCGGCTGATCGAGACCGACATGACGCCGCCGCCAGAGGTCAAGCAATGGCTGCGGCGTTCGGTCGATCTCATGCTGCCGCGCTTCAACCTGCACGGCGAGGGCTTCGAATACGGCCGCTCGATCGGCGCGTACGGCGATACTGCCTTTCTCGAGGTGCTGACGGCGGCCGCGCATTTCAAGGTGCTGACCCCGGCCGAGGAGCGCATGGCCTATGCCTTCTCGTCGCGGATCGCCGCGCGCTACGCCGATTTCTGGATCGATCCGGTCACGGGCTCGGTCGACCTGTGGGATCATGGCCGGCGCACCGACGCCTATCGCGGCAAGCACCGCATCCTCGGCGAGAATCTCAGCCTGGCACGGCAGTTCATCTACACTGACGCGATCTGGAACGACCTCGGTTTCCGAGACACCAAGCCCGACCGCAGATTCGCCGGCTGGCTCGGGACGCTGCCGCGCTTCACGCTCACTCGCTTCGCGCGCGGCAGCTACGATCGCGCGCTGATTACCGTGCGCGACGGCAATACCGTGATCGGCCTGCCGGTCATCAACGGCGCCGCCAGCCAGCACATGCACAATCCATACTTCCCGATTCCGTTCGCAGCCGGGATGCTGCAGGGCTCAGCTGACGCGGGCTTCCCGCAGCTGGTGCCCGAACTCACGCTCGACGACGGCAGCGTGCTGATGCCGCTGGCCTGGTTTAAGGACGTCACGGCGAGCCGGAAGGGCAAGACGGTGACCGCCTCCTGGCACCAGGACGAGCTCGATCGGATGGGCGGTGACGACGCGGTCAAGGACGATCGCGCGTCGGTCGTCACGCGCTATCGCTTTACGCCCGGCGAAATCGTCCGGCACGATACGATCACGCTCAAGCCTGGAGTTCATCTCGCTAAGATCGATATGGAATTCGCCAATTTCTCGGATGCGGCAATTAAGCGGGGGGCGGCCGCCTTCCAGTTTCGCACGGGGCAAGTGACCGCCTTTGCCGCAAAAGGTTATGGCACTTGTGCCGTTAAGTCCGGAGGCCCGATCTATCGCGCGCCTACCGGTGCTTTCCGCACCGTGGTCGCGTGCCGACGCGGTGGTGCGGCGGCGGGTGCCACGATTGTCCTTGAATGGCGAATGCATTATCGCTCGGAATGACAATTGACACCGGTGACATCAGGTTGTACCGCTCTGTTGTCGTACAACCTAAAATAACGATCAGAGGGGAAGAGCTTGAAGCAGCCCAAAGCTTCGCCATCGGCGGGTCTATTGGGGCGTTAGGTACGCAAGCGCCGGCGGTAGCCGACGAACGCGTTTCCTAGATCAATCTGCATCAGGACATACAGGCGCGTTACGGCGTCGGATACTTCTTCGACTGAAATGACAACGGTAGACATAGAGCGATGATCGATCGCCGGTGACGAACGTTGACTTAAAGGAGGGCGGGGATGTTTAAAGGCAGTCTGGATCGCGCATTCGGGGTTGGCAAGGCCAGTTTTATTTCCGCCCTTCTGGGCAGCTCAGCTTTTGTGGCAAGCCCGGCTTATGCGCAGGATCATGATCCCGTAGCTCCGGTCGCGACCGACGCGGGCATCGGGGTGCCAGAATCCCCAGCCCCAAATGACATCGTCGTGACCGGGATTCGCGCGTCGCTGCAAAGCGCGCTCGACGAGAAGCGCGGCGCCAACAATCTTATCGAGGTTATCAGAGCCGAGGAGATTGGGAAGCTGCCCGATCAAAACCTTGCCGAGGTGTTGGAAAACGTCACTGGCGTTCAGATCACCCGATCGGCAGGTGTGGGGACCGCCGTTCAGATTCGCGGGACCAACGCGAACCGTACCGAAATCAACGGGGTCTCCACGGTCGGTTCGGGCTCGGGGAGATCGGGCATCAGTTTCGAGGATTTGCCAGCCTCGATGATCTCGTCGGTCGAAGTGATTAAGGTTCCGGAAGCAAAAACGATCGAAGGTTCGGTCGGCGGCACGATCAACCTGCGCACGATCCGCCCGCTCGATCTCAAGGAGCCGCTCATCGCCGGCCGGGTGCAATTCGAACACAGTGATCTCGCGCGCAGCACGCTGCCAAGAATCTCCGGCACGCTTGGCGACCGGTGGGACACCGGGCTCGGTCAAATCGGCATTGCGGTAAGCGGCAGCTACGCGCGCCAGGACGTCGCGGAATTCGAGCCGCGGGTCGATCGCGATAATCTTAATCTGCCGGGCACGGGCCCAAGCTCCCAGGATTTCCCGTTCTTCCAAATCCAGTATTTCAACCAGGGAACGACGAGGTACCAGTACAAAACCTACAATGCGACCGGTTCGCTCGAATGGAAGCCGGCGCATAACCTGAAATTCTATGCCGACGCGACGCTCAACAATCAGCAACGCGCGCAGCAGAGCAACCGTGCGCAATTGTCCGGGGTATCGAACAAGGGCGTCATCGATTCGACCAATAACACAGGGTTCAAGACGGTCGACCTGGGAACGCTCGACGGACCCGATGGCCCGATCGATCTCGGCTCGGCGCAGGAAGTCGTCACTGGCACGCTGGGTATCGGCGTGGATTCGAACGGCAACATCGACAGCAATCTCCGCACCTCGAGCGACACGGGGTCGCGGGTCACGCACAGCCGGGTGTTCGATGCCGGTACCGAATGGAGCGGCGAAAAGCTGCGCGTTCGCGCCGAAGCCGCGCTGTCGACGTCTAAAACGCACAATCCCAATTTCTCGACCACATTGGATTTCATTAATCCGCACGGTCCGCAGCCGGTGTTCGGATCGGGAAGCCTGGACAACGGCGTACCGTTGGAATTCGACCTCCGTCATGGCCTGACCTTCGGCATCGACCAGGCCAGCGCTGACGCGCCGACGCGCGATGAGTTGCTTGATCCGGCCAATTACAGGCTGAACCAGGTCGCGCAGGGCAACAGCTCGACCGATAATAAGGAAAAGGCCGCGCGCCTCGATTTCCACTACGACACGTCGGATTTGAACTCGCTCGTCCCGTCGATCGACTTCGGCTATCGATGGAACCAGACCACTGCGGTCAACAATGTCGTTTCAAATAATATCAGCTTCACCAGCAATTCGACGGGCGCCGGCGGCCGTTTCAATCGTCCGAGCGGCGATCTCTTTTCGGATATATTGACTGCCGCCCCAGACAATTTCAACGCGGCCGACGGGCGCGCGCTATATTTTCCGGATTTCCTGATCATCGACGGCGGGACGGCGTTCCGCGACCCCTCCAAAGTCCTGTCATCGCTCAACGATGCCATCACGGCGAGCAACGCGGCCAACCCGCAATACCCGCAAGTACCTTTGCTGGCCGGCCCAACTGAATCGGCCGTCGGGTATTTCAGCGTCAAGGAAACGACCCACGCAGCCTATTTCCAGACCAACCTCGATATGAACGTCTTTGGCATGCAATCGCGAGGCAACCTCGGAATTCGCTGGCTGCGGACGAATCTCATCTCGACCGGCAACAACGTCGCCAACGGCGTCATCACCGGAAAGTCGACGCAAAAGAGTTCCTATTCGTTCATATTGCCGCGGTTCAATATGGTGCTGAAGCCGGCTCGGAACGTGCTGATCCGCACCGGGATTTCGCGCGATATCCGCCGGCCGAATTTCGACGACCTGTCGACGTCGCGCTCCTTTGGAACGTCGGCTGAAGCGGTCGTCCAGGGCGGCAATCCGGACCTAGTGCCGGAAGTGGTGTGGTCGTTTGATCTGTCCGGCGAATATTATTTCGCGCCGTCGAGCCTGATCAGCCTCGGCTTCTTTCACAAAAGCCGCACCAATTTGTTCTCTCCGATCGTAGATTATCCCACACCAATCGGCTTCGTGAACGGCAATCCCCAATTTTCGATCGATCCCTCCTGCCCAGGCGGCGGCGTTTACAATCCGCTCGCCAATCGAAATATCAACAGCCAGACGCCGGGTAACGGCATTTGTGCGCCGCTAGGGTCGACGTTCAATGTGGCCGGAACGACGACTCAAACGGGTGTCGAGATCGCCTTCCAGCACGATCTTTCGGCTTACGAAGACACTCTGGGCTTCGCCTCAGGGTTCGGGGTAATCGGCAACTTCACTTATCAAAAGGCCGGTGGATCGGCGAGTACCTTCTACACCGGCTTGACGACCCGAAATATCGATACTGGACTCGGCTTCCCCGCTGGATCGCTAAAGAGCAAGATCACGCTGACCGACCTTTCAAAGTTCTCCTACAACGCGACGTTGTTTTACGACAAATACGGTCTTAACGCCCGCCTCCGTTATACATGGCGCTCAAAATACGTAACAAATGACGAGTTCCGGTGGAACCTGCCAGTCGTCGCGCATGCCCGCGGCCAGCTCAATGCGAGCATAAATTACAATCTTACCCGGAACATCAACTTCGGCATCGAAGGGATAAACCTGCTGCGCGGTGACCAGAAACTGTATTGCGTAAATGACAATGCAGTCTTGTGTTTCCAGGGTCTCACGGATCGCCGGGTCACCGCGGGAGTCAGCGTGAAATTCTAGGCGAGATCGACACTCGAACGGCGCATGCACCAGCGGACTGCTCTCGTAGAGACTGGTGACATAGTCCTTCGGGTCCCGCTCTCAACCAACCACTCCAAGAGAGGAAAAGACAGTGGCGCAGCGCATGGTGAGGAAGATGGCAACGCGGTCTTGGCTGGCCGCTTCGGCGAGCATGGGATTAGTGCTAGCGAGCCCGGCGCTTGCCAGGGGGCAGTCGACCATCGCTACGCCGGCTTTTTCGTCGACTGGAATGACAGCGGTAGACAAAGCGCAGCGGACCGATGCGCAGCAGTCGCAGGTGCCAGCTACGACCGTCGATCCGATCGAGACGGCTGCCGAGGATACACAGGCCGGCGCCGACATTGTCGTCACCGGCGAACGCGCGACGCAGCGCACCTCCATCAACCTGAAGCGCAACGCCGACGTGATCGTCGATGGTCTGGTCAGCGACGAAATCGGCTCCTCGCCAGACAATTCGGTCGGTGACACGCTCGAGCGGATCGCTGGCGTCACCGCCGACCGGTTTAAGGGCAATGCCAACGAAATCTCCGTGCGCGGCCTCGGCCCAACGCTGAGCTTCGCGACCTTCAATGGCCGTGAGGTATCGAGCGCAGGACCCGACCGGTCGGTAGCGTTCCAGCAATTCCCGTCGGAGCTGGTCAACGGCGTGCTAGTCTACAAGTCGCAGGAGGCTGACTTCCTCGAGGGCGGCGTCGGCGGCATCATCGATCTGCGGTCGATTAAGCCGCTAGATTACGGCAAGCGCCGCATCTCGTTCGAGGTGCGCGGCGATTTTCAGCCGAAGGATGACGATGTCATCGGACATGATGGCCTCGGCTATCGAGCCAATTTC
>JBQCEK010000368.1:0-7336 GCA_051960335.1 Sphingomonas sp. | reverse complement strand
AGGAGTTCGTCCTGTGAACGACACCGGCAACGCGCTGTATCTCGCGCTGCTGCTGATTCTGCCGCTGTCGTCGCTGATCGCGCGGCGGCTGCCGATCGGCCAGGTCGCCAAGATGGCGCTGGCCTGGGCGGCGATCTTCGCGGTGGCGCTGCTCGTCGTTTCCGGCCGCGATCGGATCGCCGCTGGCTGGTCCTACGTCACCGGCGCGCTGGTCGGCAGCGATCAGCAGGTCGTCGGCGGTGACGTTCGCATTCGCAAGGCGGATGACGGGCATTTCTGGGCGATTGCGGAAATCAACGGCGTCCGGCGGCGGATGCTGATCGATAGCGGCGCGACGACCACGGCGATATCCGCGGCAACCGCCAAGGCCGCGAACCTCGATCTCGATGAAAGCCCGTTCGGCACCGTGCTGTCGACCGCCAATGGCGACATCGCGGTGTCGCGCTCCACGGTGAAAAAGCTCGATGTCGGCACGATCGCGACTAGCGATCTCTCGGTCGTCGTGTCGCCGTCGTTCGGGGATACCGACGTGCTCGGCATGAACTTCCTGTCGCGCCTGAAAGGGTGGCGTGTAGAGGGGGATACGCTGATCCTCCAGGCCGGCTCGGATCGCTCGTAGATTTAACATAATGTATATTATCGGACTTGAATCGTGACCCAGGCTCAGCCCCCCTCTCGCCCGATCGATCGCCTGCTCGGTGTCATGGTCCGGCTGCGCGATCCCCAACACGGCTGCGAATGGGATTGCGCGCAAACTTTCGCGACAATCGCACCGTACACGATCGAGGAAGCCTATGAGGTCGCCGACGCCATCGAGCGCGCCGACATGGCCGATCTCAAGGACGAGCTCGGCGATCTGCTGCTCCAGGTCGTGTTCCACGCGCGTATGGCGGAGGAAGCCGGCCTGTTCGGCTTCGACGATGTCGCCACCGCGATCTGCGACAAGATGGAGCGTCGCCATCCGCACATCTTCGGCGACCGGGCCGAGGGCGGTCATCACCTGTGGGAGATCATCAAGGCCGAAGAACGCGCCGCTAAAGGCGCCAGCAATTCACCCGCGAGCGCGCTCGATGGCGTCGCGCTCGGCCTGCCGGCGCTGCTGCGCGCTGAAAAGGTTCAGAAGCGCGCGGCGCGCACCGGCTTCGATTGGCCTGATGCTGCCCGTGCCCGGGCCAAAATCGATGAGGAGCTTGCTGAAGTCGATGCCGCCGATCGTCCGGCCGCTATCGAAGAAGAAATCGGCGACCTTCTGTTTGCGACCGTAAACTGGGCAAGGAAACTCGATGTCGATCCCGAGGCGGCCTTGCGCGCGGCGACCTCAAAGTTCGAGCGCCGGTTCAAAGCGATGGAGGCGATCGCTGGCGACGCGTTCGAAGCGCTGACTCTCGACGGCAAGGAGGCGCTGTGGCAGCGGGCGAAATCCGCCGAGCCGAAATCCACCTGAGCCCGCGCCGTCGTCCTTGCCGCGCTTGTCAGTCCAGCGCGGCCAAGGCCTGTTTGACGCCGTCGATCGTGAATGGCTTGGCCAGCGTGGGCCGGTCGCGATAGTGTTCGACGATGCTGTCCCCGGTCCCTCCGGTCGCCAGAATGAACGGCACGTCGTCCCTCGCCAGTGTGTCGGCGATCGGCCAGCTTTTCTCGCCACCGCGCAGATTGACGTCGAGAATGGCCGCGTCGATGCCGCCCGCGGCGATCAGCGCCAATGCGTCGTCAACGCCATCCGCGCTTCCGGCGACCTGATGGCCAAGCATGTCGAGAAAATCCTCGAGCATCATCGCAATCAAGGGTTCGTCCTCGATGACGAGGATGCGGCGGCCGGTGGTCATGGCCGTGCCTTAGCGGGCCGCAACACTCTGCGCCAGCAGCTAATTCATCGCCAAGGCGTCCCGCGCGGCTTCTGCAAGCTGCTGAACTGAAAAAGGCTTTGGCAGGAAAGAGACGTTGTCGATGTCGATCGACTTGCGCAACTGTTCCTCGGCGTAACCGGACATGAACAGGATCGGGAGATCGGGATAGCGCTTGCGCACACGCGCCACCATCGTCGGCCCGTCCATCGTTGGCATCACGACATCGGAAATCAGCAAATCGGGCTTGTCGGTAATCGCGATGAGCTCCAGCGCGGCCTCGCCGTTTTCCGCCGTCAGCACTTTGTAGCCCTGGCGAGTCAGCGCGCGTTCCGCGACGGTGCGAACCATGTCCTCGTCCTCGACCAGCAGGATCGTTCCCGTCCCCCACAAGTCTCCGGGTTTGTCGCGGTTTGGGGCCGCGACCATCGCCTTGCCGGGCGCTCCCGCCGTATGGACCGGGAAGTAGATCGAGAAAACCGCCCCCTTCCCCCGCGATTCGGCGAAGATATAGCCGCCCGATTGCTTCACGATGCCATAGACCGTCGAAAGACCGAGCCCCGTCCCCTTCCCCACATCCTTGGTCGTGAAGAAAGGCTCGAATATCTTCGGCAGCACGTCAGCAGGAATGCCGCCGCCGGTGTCAGTCATGAACAGCGCCGTATAATCCGCGACAGGCAGGATATCCGATCCCATCTTGCGGACTTCCGCGGCCGATATCGCGGCCGTTTCGATCGTCAGCGTCCCGCCGCCCGGACCGATCGCGTCGCGCGCGTTGACCGCCAGGTTCACGACCACCTGCTCCAACTGCCCCGGATCCGCGCGCACCGGCCCGAGATCACGGCCATGTTTGACTACCAGGGTGACTGTTTCGCCAAGTAAGCGCTTGAGGAGATTCGACACCTCCGAAATGACGTCTGGCAGTTGCAACACCTGCGGCCTGAGCGTCTGCTGGCGCGAAAAGGCGAGCAATTGGCGCGTCAGGCTCGCCGCGCGGTTCGAATTGGCCTTGATCTGCTGGATGTCATCATAATCGCTGTCGCCGGGCGAATGGCGCATCAGCATGAGATCGCAATGCCCGATGATCGCGGTCAGCACGTTATTGAAATCGTGGGCGACGCCACCGGCGAGCTGCCCCACGGCGCGCATCTTGGTCGCCTGCTCGACCTCGCGCTTCAGCCGGCTTTCCTCGCTATTGTCCTTCAGGCTCAGCAGCACGGCGGCATCGCCCAGGCCGCGCGCGCCAGCGATGGTCAGCGCGACGGGCTCGTCCGGATGGTCCTTCAGCCGAACCGCCATGTCGGCGACGTGCGCTGCTCCATTGGCGAACCGGCGGATCGCGTCGGCAACGGCTGCCTTGTCCTCGCGCACGACCAGATCGCCGGGATAAACCGGCGGATTGGCGGGATCGACCTCGGCGGCGCGCGCGAAGGCATCGTTCATCTGAATGAACCGGCCGTCACGATCGACCAGCGCCATGCCGAACGGCAACAGCGAGACAAGGCTTTTGACCGGCTGCGCCGCGCTCGCGCCGCCAGCCACCGGCTCCTCGTCGTCGATTAGCGCCACCAGCAGCGGCGCGTCGTCACCTTCAAGAAACGGGATTTGCAAGACGCGCAGCGGCGCGCCGGCCAGACCTTCGCGCTCGAACCGCACCAGTCCCCGCGAATCGGTGACGAGAAAGCGCGCGAAATCGCCCCCCGCGATCGCGCCTTCCTCGTGGCCCATCGCGCGCGCGCGAAAAACGCGATTGGCGGCACGAATGCGCCCGTCGGGGGAAACCAGGGCGATCATGATGCCGGCAGCGGCCAATCGATCGCCATGCCTTGCAGTGATCAACTCGGCTGCGCTGGCGGCGAGATCGAGGCCCTCCGCGCCGGCAAAGCGCCAGACCAGCATATCCTGCTCGGCGCCAGCGCGAACGATATCGGCGGAAAGCGGGGTTCCGCGCGAGAGCATTCGATCCAATCGCCCACGGCCATCACGCCACGCCGCGCGGCCTGCATTGGCCAAGGCGGCGATGCCTTCTTCGCTAAGGGGCAATCCCGGCGGCGTCGGAAAACCGTCGAACAAGGATTCGTAGCGGTCGTTAGCGCAAACGAGGCGACCGGCGCGATCGGTTACCGCGACCGCATCGGGGCTTGCCGCCGCCAGCGCATGGGCGACCGACCAATCGACCGCATGCTCTTCCGGGGCGGCCGATCCGGGAGCGAGCCGCCGCCACGCCAGGATGATCCCGAAAAGCACCATTGCGGTCGCGAGAAAGCCTGCTGAAACAGCGACGTTCCCGATCAACCAGAGGACGAGCAGCGCTGCGCCCAGCCCCGCGGCGCCGGCAATCAATGCCGCGCCCCTCATGGGGCCAATCGCCGATGGAGAGGAAGCGAGACGCGATGCCATCAGCCCTCATTGGCGGGTGTGGACGAACCGTCAAGGGCTCCCGCTGAACCCCGACTATTCTAAGCATCAGCCGCTGGCATAAAGACGGCGCAGGCGACATTTGCCGCCCGCGCCGCTTTCTGATCCTTGACGGCTTACCAGATCTTCACGCGCTGATCCGGCGCAAGATACAGCTTGTCGCCCGGCTTGACGCCGTACGCCGGATACCAGGGATCCATATCGCGGACGATCCAGGTTCGCTGGATCGATTGCGAGTGCGGATCGGTCAGCAGCCGCTGACGCAAATTGGCCTCGCGATAGTTACGCCGCCAGACCTGCGCCCAACCAAGATAGAAGCGCTGATCGCCCGTGAAGCCATCGATCACTGGCGCGGTCTTGCCGCCGAGCGACTTGTGATAGGCGTCATAAGCCGTGGTCAGGCCCGCGAGATCAGCAATGTTTTCGCCCTGAGTCAGCGCGCCCTTCTCATGCATGCCGGGCAGCGGCTCATACGCATCATATTGCGCGACGATCTTGGCGGTCAGCTTCTTGAAATTGGCGACATCCTCGGGTGTCCACCAATCGGTGAGCTTGCCGGTGGCATCGTATTTCGAACCCTGATCATCGAACTGGTGGCTCATTTCGTGGCCGATCACCGCGCCGATGCCGCCATAATTCACCGCCGGATCGGCCTTGGGATCGAAGAACGGCGGCTGCAAGATCGCCGCCGGGAACACGATCTCCACCTGGCCGAAGTTCGAATAGGCGTTCACCTCCATCGGCGTCATGCCCCATTCCCAGCGCATGATCGGCTTGCCGAGCTTCTGGGCGTCCCACTCGCTTTGCCACTGGTTGGCACGAAGCTCGTTGCCGAAGGCATCGCCGGCAACGATCTTCAGCGCAGAATAATCGTGCCACTGGTCTGGATACCCGATCCGCGGGGTGAAGGCTGCCAGTTTGGCATGCGCCTTCACCTTGGTGGCGGGGGACATCCACGTCAGCTTGTCGATGCGCGCGTCCATCGCGGCGATGAGATTGTGGACGAGATCGAGCGCCGCCGCCTTGGTTTCCGGCGGGAAGTATTTCGCGACATACAGCTTCGAGACATCGTCGGTCAGCGCGTCGGTGGTGAATTCGACCCCGCGCTTCCACCGCGGCTCCTGCTCCGGGGTTCCCGACAGGACAGTGCCGTAGAACGCGAAATTTTCCTTGTCGAACGCGCTGGGCAAGACGTCGGCGAAGCTATCGAGCGAGCGAACCAGCAGCTGATCCTGCAGGACCTGCATCGGCGCGGCCGCGACCAGCTTCGCGATACCGGCGACGGCGCTCGGCTGAGCGACGATCACGCTGTCGACCGGCGTGCCGCTGTCCTTGAGCCACGTCGTGAAATCAAATCCGGGCGCCTGACGGTCCAGCTCCGCCGTCGTCATCTTGTTGTAGGTCTTCGTGGCGTCGCGGCTATCGATCCGCGTCCAGCTGACCTGTGCGATCTGCGTTTCGAAATCGACGATCGCCTTCGCGCGCGCTTCGGCATTCGGTTCACCGGCCAGGCTCAGCATCTTGGCGAGGTGCGCCTGATAAGCCGCCTTGGCCTCGGCAAGCTTCGCATCGCTCGAGAGATAATAATCGCGGTCGGGGAGACCCAGTCCGCCCTGATAGACGCTCACCGCATAGTTTTCGGGATCCTTGTCGTCCTGCCCGACGCCCGCCCCGAACGGGCCGCGCACGCCGTCCCGCGCCGCTTCGCCAAGCAACGCCACGTAAGCGGCCTTACTGTCAGTGGCCTTGATTTTGTCGAGCCACGGCTTGATCGGCGAAAGACCCTTGGCGTCGATCGCACCGGTATCGAGATAGGTCGCATAGGCGGTTCCGATCTTCGAGTTCGGATCGGTTTTTGCGGCGTCGAGGATGCCGCGGGTGCGCTCCTGGGACAGGTCCTGCAACACGTTGAACGCGCCGTAATTGGATTTGTCGGCAGGGATCGCGGTATCCTTCGCCCAGGTGCCGTTGGCGAATTCGTAGAAGTCGTCGCCGGGCTTGACCGATTTGTCCATGCCGCTCTCGTCGAAGCCGAACGTCCCGATCTGCGCGCCGCTCGCGCTCTTGGTTTTGAGCGGAACCGCGCTGATCTTGTCGAGCGCCGTGCCCTGTTGCGCGATCGCCGCGCCGCCGATCCCCGTGGTGAGCGCCAGCGCCGACACGGCGGAAATGATCCGCGAACCCTTCATCTTCGTCTCCCCGATCAGGCGCCCGCCGGGAATGCGGCAGGCGGTATCAGAGGCAAGATTAGGCGCGGTATGCGGCGTTCGTCAAACTGGTATCACTGGCGACGATTGCGCCATTTGCGGGCTGTCCACACTCGCCAGCCGAGGGCGGTCGCGCCGTAACCGATGATCGAAAGCGCGCAGGCGATGACAATAAGTCCGACGATCGTCGCCGGCCCGCCCTGGGCGACCAGCCAGTGCAGCCAGCCGACATGTTGCGTGACGTTGCTGGCGATCGGCCGCCCCGGCACGCTTGCATCGAGCCGCAAGACCCAGCGACCCACCCTGTACGCGCCAGCCATCAGCGGCACGAAGGTGAGCGGGTTGTTGACCAGCGTGGAGCCAACCGCCGTCGGCACGTTGGCGCGAAGCGGGAGCGCGAAGATTGCAGCGAGCGCCATATGCGCAAAAGGAAAGAGGATGCCCGCAAAGATGCCAAGCGCCACCCCGCGCGGCACCGAACGCCTCGTGAAGCGCCAGAGCGAAGGCGCGAGGATGCGGTGCGCAACCGGCCTTAGGAACCGGCTGCGTTCGATCGAGTCCCGGCTCGGGATGTGATTCCGCGCCCAGCCGACGACCCGCGCCGTGGAGCCGCGCTCAGCCACGGTCTCGCAGGAGGCGCCCCTGCTCCCGTTTCCAATCCCGTTCCTTGATGCTCTCGCGCTTGTCATGCGCCTTTTTGCCTTTCGCCAACGCAAGCTCGACCTTCGCGCGGCCGCGGGCGTTGAAATAAACCGACAGCGGTACCAGCGTCATTCCCTCACGCGCTACAGCGCCGTGAAGCTTTCTTATCTCGCGTTCGTGAAGGAGCAATTTACGCGCGCGCTTGGGTTCGTGGTTGAAGCGATT
>JBQCEK010000367.1:0-2062 GCA_051960335.1 Sphingomonas sp. | reverse complement strand
CGCGATGCACACGAACACCACGCCCAGCGTATAGGCGATCGCCTCCCGGCGCGCCTCGCGTTCGTCGATGCTGGCGCGTGCGAGACTCAACGCCTTGAGGCTGAGAATCGGGAACACGCACGGCATGATATTGAGGATCAGCCCGCCAAGGATCGCACCACCAAGCGCGATCAGGGCTAGGCTCCAGGGGTTTGCGCCCGCTGCTTCACCCGACCCGGAGGGTGCGTTCGATCCGCTCGGCGCGGCGACCACGCCCGGCTTCGCTGTGATCGCGAGGCCCTGCCCGTCACCGATCCGCAGGATGCCCTGAATCGCCGCCCCGCCATTGCCGCTCGCCTTGGCTTCGACGACCACCCGGTCAGCGTCCCTGATCACGGTCTGCGGCGCGGCATAATCGATCAGCCCCGTGGACGCGGCGAAGAAATAGGCGTGATCGAGCGGCGCCGTCGCCGGGTAAGGCACGGCGAGGCGCAACTGGCCGTTCGCGACCTGATAGGTCGCCTCGGCGCCAAGCGGGCGCGGCTGCGCCTGCCGCCAGGCGTCGAACAGCGCCCGTCGATCGGACGACACGGCGCCGTCGCCGACTTTCAGATCGGTCGACAGATCGGCGCTTTCGGGCACGCAGATTTCCGCCGAACAGACCAGATAATCCATGTGCAGCTTGATCGGCAGCGCGGTTCCCGCCGCCAGCCCCGCCGGAACATGCACCGTCACCAGCGGCGCATAAGGCTTTTCATAGACGTAATTCATCAGGCCGGCGATCAGCAGCGTCGTCGGCATCGGATAAGCGGGTTCGCTTGCCGTAACGCCCTGGGGCAGCGTCCACGTCAGCTTGGCGGGAAAGCCGGCGTCGCCGGGGTTGGTCCAATAGCCGTGCCAGCCCGCCTGCGGACGCGTATCGAGCGCAAGAGTCACGTCGCTGCCGGCCGCGGGCCGATCCGTTTCGGCCACCAACTGGATCGAGAGATGGTGGCTGGCGCCCAGCGCAGGCGGCCCATCCGCCGATGCAGCGCTCGCCAGGCCGAGCATCGCGAGCAAAAGCGTTATGAAAACGAAACTCTTGGCGCGCATGCGCTCTCATCCTCGTCAGCGACCGTTGCGTCGTTCAATAGCGACGCCTTCGCGGATTTAAACCCGCGACTGGCGAGAATCGATGAACGGGGGCCCGGTTAGCGCTTTTCGAAGCGTCGCACCCCGGCGCCGAGCCGGTTGCCCGTAACGGTGATCCGGTCGCCGCTCAGATCGGCGACGAACGCCGGGCTGCGATCGACGCCGGGGGCAAGGCTGGCGTCATTGTCTTCCACCGTCAGCCCGTCCGACGAGAATTCCTTGCCTTCGGCCGCGACGACGATGAAGCCGGTCCAATTCTCCTTGTCCTTGCCCTGGACGAAGGTGTTGTGCGCGATCAGCCCGGTGGCGCCGTTGGACAGATCGATCATATAGTTGGTCTTGTGGCCGTGGCTGTCATCGAAGCTGTTGCCGGTGATCGTCACCTTCGGCGTGCGGAGCTTGACGTAATGCCCGCCCTGCCCGCGCTCGAAGCGCGAATTGGTCACCGTCACGCTGCCCCTGTTCGCCAGATAGATCGAATGCGCGCAATCGGGTGCGTCGTCGCACGTGCCGAGGCCGGAAAAGGTCGAATGATCGATCACGATGCGCTGGCCGGTCGGCTCGCCGCCCAGAATGCCCTCCTGACTATCGAGGAACATCGAATTGGTGACGGTGAGGTTGCCCATCTCGGTACGGATGCCGGCGCCGTTGCCATCCCCGACGCGGATATTGCGGAACACCAGCCCATCGACGATCGAGCTATGGCCGCGCAGCACGAACGCCGCCTTGCCCTCGCACGCCGTGCCGTCGAAGATCGCGGTGCCGGGCTTCACCGCCTTGAAGGTGATGTCGCCGCCCGCCTGCACCGTGCATTGATGATAGACGCCCGGCGCGATCAGGATCGTCGCCGTGCCCATGCGGACCGATTGGACCGCATCGTCGATCGTGTCGAAGGTGCGGCCGGAAGGCTCGACGGTGAAGGGCGCGCGGGACTGCGCCGCCGCTGGCGCGG
>JBQCEK010000366.1:0-4109 GCA_051960335.1 Sphingomonas sp. | reverse complement strand
TATGAGAACCAATGAAAAGCCTATTTTACATACTTAAATAGTCAGTGATATTTGCCGTTGACGGTTGAAAATCTCGTCTAGGCAAGTGGGTATAAGGTTATGACAATAAACAAGGAAACGGATGTTCTGATCATTGGTGCGGGCGCAGGCGGCCTGATCCTCGCGCTCAGCCTCCATGAAATCGGCGTTGATTGCCGGGTTTATGAATCAGTGCGCGAGCTCAAGGCGGTCGGCGCGGGCATCAACCTGCTTCCGCACGGCGTCAAGGAACTCGACGCGCTTGGGCTGGTGCCGGCGCTCGACAAGCTCGGCATCCGGACCAAGGATGCGTCCTATTTCAATCAGCACGGCCAACTCATCCATACCGAACCGGCCGGCGAATATGCCGGCTACCCCTGGCCGCAATTCTCGATTCATCGCGGCGATATGCAGAAGGTGTTTCTCGATGCGGTTGTCGAGCGGCTCGGGCCCGATGCGGTCGTTACCGGCCATCGCTGCATCGGGATCGATCAGGACGCCGATGGCGTCACCGCGCATTTCGCCGATCACGACGGCGAGCCGCTGCCTGATGTTCGCGCATCGATCGTGATCGGCGCGGACGGCATTCATTCGGCGCTGCGCCACCAATTCTACCCCGACGAAGGCGAGCCGATCTACTCCGGCTTGACGATCTGGCGCGGCGTCACGCCGTTCAAGCCCTTCCTTTCGGGCGCCAATACGATCCGCATCGGCTGGATGGATGTCGGCAAACTGATGGTCTATCCGATCCGCGACAATATCGACGCGGACGGCAACCAGCTGATGAACTGGGTGGCCACCCAGGAGCGTCCTCGCCCGGCCAAATGGGCGTGGAATGTCGAGGCCAGGCATGAAGACTTTATCGATGCCTATAAGGATTGGCATTTCGACTGGTTGGACGTGCCAACGCTGCTGAAGCAGACCGAGCACCCGCTGATCTTCCCGATGGTCGATCGTGATCCGGTGCCGACCTGGACCTTCGGTCGGGCGACGCTGCTCGGCGATGCCGCGCACCCGATGTATCCGCGCGGTTCGAACGGCGCCGGCCAGGCAATTCTTGATGCCCGGTATCTGGCGGATGCGATCAAGCGCCATGGCGCCGGCGAAGAGGCATTGCAGGATTATGATCGGGCGCGCGTGCCAGCGACGAGCAAGGTCGTTCTTATGAACCGCAAGAATCCGCCCGATGCGATCCTGCGCGAAGTGCATGAGCGCACCGGCGGCAAGCGCTTCGAGAAGATCGAGGACGTCATCTCGCCAGAAGAACTGCAGGCAATCTCCGATCGCTACAAGACGGTGGCGGGGTTCGACAAGGAACAGCTCGCCGCTCGCGCCGCGGCCTGACGAGGAGACATGGCCATGCAATTTCCCGTTACGGTCGTGCCCCCGCTGACGCCGTTCGCCGAGGATCTCAGCGTCGATATGGCGATGCTCGAGTGCGGGGTCGATTATGTCGTCGAGGACTGCGATGCCGGTGTCGTCATCGTCGCCGGTGTCGAAGCCCAAGAATATCAGTTCTTGAGCCTCGACGCGCGCAAGGAGCTCATCCGGCAGACCATAGCTTTCGTTGGCGGTCGCCGTCCGGTCACCGTAGGGGTGTCTCACCCTTCGTTCCGCACGGCGGTCGAGCTGGCGCAGTTCGCGCAGTCGCTCGGCGCCCAAAGCGTGCAGTTGCTCGCGCCGTCGCGGCCGTTCGGCGGCGTGCCCAGCACCGCTGACCTGGTCGGCTATTTCGAAGCAGTCGGGCGTGAAATCGATCTGCCGATCATGCTTTACCTGAATGCCGGGCCCGGTGCCGACGTATCGGTCGCGGCGACGATCGAGCTCGCGCGGCTCGATTGCGTCGGCTTTGTCAAGGAGAGCTCGCGGGATCTGGCGCGGGTATCGCGCCTGATCGAAGAGATCGAGCATGGCGGCCATGCGCACTATTTCACGACGATGCAGATGTGGCTCGCCTCGCTGATGCTTGGCGGTACGGGCGTTACACTGCCGCCCCCAGCCGCGAAGCTCGCCCGGGCGATCGCCGCCGCCTTCGTCGCCGGCGACTGGGGTGAGGCAGCTCGCATCCAGCGCCAGCTCGCGATTTGGCCTGCCCGCTGGATGCAATGGGGGTTGGCGCCGGTGATGAAGGCATCGCTCGAATGGCTCGGCGTACCCTGCGGCCGACCCTATCCGCCCTACCGGGCGATCACGGGAAGCGACCTCGAGGCGCTTCACCACTATCTGCAATCAACCGATCTCGCCAAAGGGCGTGTCGGTGACAAGGAGGCAGCATGATGCTGACCGTTTCGAGACTGTCCAATGATGAGGCGCGCATTCTGATCGACGCGGCGGCCGACAAGGCGCGCGCGATCGGCGTACCGATGTGTATCGCGGTTACCGACGAGGCCGGCGATCTGATCGCCTTCGATCGCATGGACGGCGCCAAGATCAGCAGCATTTCGATCGCGATCGACAAGGCGTTCACCGCCGCCGCCGCACGCAATGCGACAAGCGTCTACAATCAGCTCTGTCAGCCAGGACAACCAACTTTCGGTATCCATGTCACCAACCAGGGGCACTTCTGCGTGATCGGCGGCGGTCTGCCCGTCATCGTCGATGGCGTGGTCGTCGGCGGCATTGGCCTCAGCGCCGGCACGGCGGCGCAGGACGTCGAATGCGCCGAGGCGGCGGTCGCCGCTTTCATGGAAAAGACGGGCTACCAGGCAGGAGGCAAGGCATGACCGCCATCCTGTTCTCTGAAATGGCCCCCGATCCCGATTGGGAGGAGTCGTTCAACACCTGGTACGATACTGACCACATCCCGGTGCGGATGATGATCGACGGGTTTGCAGGCGCACAGCGCTATCGGGCAGCCGAAGGCGACAATTATCTCGTTATCTATGACATGGCCTCGCTTGGCGTGCTCAAGACCCCCGACTATGAAACGGTGAAGACCGATCCCAGCGATCAGACCAAATGGATGCTGGCGAACGTTCACAATTTCACCCGCTATCTGGGGACCGAACTCGGCCGCCATGATTTCGCCGACGAGCAAGCGATCGAGGCGCCGATGATCTTTGCAACGATGTTCGACGTGCCGCCGGACCATCTGAAAGCTTTTGACGCCTGGATGACCGAGGATCACATCCCGATGCTGAGCAAAGGCGAGGAATGGCTCGGCGCTCGGCGGTTCGAGTTGAGCGTGGCCGAGCCGACCCCGTTCAATCGGCTCACCATCCATTACCTGGCAACGCCCGACTGGTTGACCTCTGAGGCGCGCAAGGCGGCGCGCGGTACGGAATGGCGCGCGCGGATGGCGGCGGAGCACGATTGGTTCAATCACCCGACGGTCGGCGCCTTCAATCGACACGGTCCCCGCTTCGGACCGATTCAGGCCTAGGCCAGAGCGTCAGCGATGTCCTTGTCGAGGCAGACGGCAAGGAACCGGCGCAACGTTTCGGCATCGACCTGTTGTCGATAGGCAAGGTTGAGCGGCACCGTGAAGGCGGTGCCGCTCACGAAGTCGCGATAAACGACGGACGGATTGCGAAACAGCCTGAGCGATTGCGGGACGACGGCACAGCCGAACCCGGCCGCGACCATCTGCAAGGTCGAGATCATCCGCGGCGTTTCCTCGACAATGCGCGGTTCGAACCCCGCTGCATGGCAAGCCTCGGTCAGCATCGCGCCGATCCCCGACCCGTTGACCTGCCGGTAATAGACCAAAGGTTCGTCCTTGAGCGCGGAGAAGGGCAGGGGCGTTTCCTGATCGGCTGCGAAGCGGTGTCCGAGCGGCATCGCCAGCATCATCGGTTCGCGCAGCAGACACGTACAAGCGAGCGTGGCGTAGCGATTGGCATCGGTCCGCACGAAGGCGAAATCGAGCCGCTCCTGTTCGACCATGTGCAGGAGGTCGTGATTGGCGCCTTCCTCGATCTGCATCGCGACCAGAGGATAGCGCGACCGAAAGCGCTGGACGATCGCCTGGCTGCGCGGATGCATCGAGGCCGAGCTGGTGAAGCCGACGCGGACATTGCCCTCATTGCCCTTGTCGAACTGCTGAACGCGCGTGACGGCGTCATTGACGCTCGCAAGAATCCGACGCGCAT
>JBQCEK010000365.1:0-4932 GCA_051960335.1 Sphingomonas sp. | reverse complement strand
CGTCGCCACGCTCGCCACGGGCGACGAGCTCGTCGCGCCCGGCGCGCCGATCGAGGGCCTCGCGCTGCCCGAATCGAACGGCGGGATGCTCGCCGCGATGCTCGCCGATCTGCCGGTCGAGGTGATTGATCTGGGCATCCTGCCCGATCGGCTGGATGAGTTGACCAAGGCGTTCGCCACGGTCGATGCCGATATTGTCGTCACTACCGGCGGCGCTTCGGTCGGCGATCACGATCTCGTCCGGCCGGCGCTCGTCGCGGCCGGCGGCGCGATCGATTTCTGGCGGATCGCGTTACGGCCGGGCAAGCCGATGATGGCCGGGCGGCTCGGCCCGGCGGTGGTGCTGGGCCTGCCGGGCAATCCCGTGTCGGCGTTCGTCACCGCACTCCTTTTCCTGAAGCCGCTCGTCGCTGCGCTGGCCGGCGCGCGCGATCCATTGCCGCGCAGCTATGCCGCGCCGCTCGGCGAGCCGATCCCGGCGAACGGGGCGCGCACCGATTATCTGCGCGCCGAAATGCGTGACGGGCGCGTCTTCGCATCGACGATCCAGGACAGTTCGATGCTGCTCACCCTTGCCCGCGCCGGCTGCCTGATCGTCCGTCCGGCGCATGCCCCGGGGGCGAACATGGGCGACTCGGTGGAAATCCTGCCGCTCGCTTGACTTGGCGACGAACATTTCATAAACGTTCCGTGTCTGTTCCTTTGGAGGACTGGGAATGCTTACCGCAAAGCAGCATGAGCTGATCTGCTTCATCCACGATCGCCTCGCCGAAACGGGGGTTTCGCCTTCGTTCGAGGAGATGAAGGAAGCGCTCGATCTCAAGTCCAAATCGGGGGTTCACCGCCTGATCAGCGCGCTTGAGGAGCGCCAGTTCCTGCGCCGCCTGCCCAATCGCGCGCGCGCGCTCGAAGTCCTCAAGATGCCTGAGCGTCCCGGCGCGAAGAGCCGTGCGCCGATCAAGCCGGTCGTGGCTGCGCCCACTCGCCCCGCGCCGCAGCCGGCCAACGACGTGATCGAGGTGCCGTTGCACGGCCGCATCGCCGCTGGCCTGCCGATCGAGGCGCTGGAGGGGCAGTCCTCGCTGTCGGTGCCCGCGGCGCTGCTCGGCGGCGGTGAACATTATGCGCTCGAAGTGTCGGGCGATTCGATGGTCGAGGCGGGAATCCTTGACGGCGATTACGCACTCGTTCGCCGCGCGGAAACGGCGCGCGATGGTGAGATCGTCGTCGCCCTGATCGACGACAGCGAAGCGACGCTCAAATATTTCCGTCGCGAGGGCGCGATGATCCGGCTCGATCCGGCCAATCGTTCTTACGATCCGCAGCGCTATTCGCCCAGCCAGGTGCGCGTTCAGGGCCGGCTCGCGGGGTTGCTTCGCCGCTACGATTGACGCGCGGCTGGCTTACCACCGGCGGATCGCGCCACGGATGTTGATCGCCGGGCGTCGTCACTGAGGCGATCTGTCCGGTCGATAGGGTGATCGCCACGCCGCCGCTGCGAGCCAGCAGACTGCGGTCGAGCCTCAGCCAGCGCGGCGTGCATCCGCGCGGCAACCGACGCTCGCTGATCACGATGTCCGCGTCGCGACAGGCGGCGATCAGCGCAGGCTCGGGCACCAGATAGGAGCTGCGCGTCGCCATGATCCGCCACGTGCGACCGCCGACGCGGCGATCGACGAGGCACAGGTCCCGGCTGCACCGCGCCTCGGGCAGATCGGCCAGCGCCGGCGGGTCGTCGCCGTCCACGCCGCTATTTTCGCTGAGCATCGCCTTGGTGTAATCCCCCGCCCGGTCGCGCAGCACGGCGACCGCGCCGCCCTCGGTCCGCACGGCGACATGGCGTCCGTCGCCCGTCACCAGCAGATCCGGCGCGGGTGTCGCCAACGCCCAGATCGCTCCGGCGAGCAGCGGCGCCAGCCCCAGCCGCCGCACCCGCGTCCGCCACAGGGCGATCCACAAGCCGCCGGCGACCATCAACGCGAACGCGCCGTCCGGCATGGCGGGCAACATCGTCACCGCGCCGGGCGCGTCGCCGGCGGTATGCGCGATCCACAACAAAGCCCGCACCGCCGCGCCGGTCGCCCACCAGAACGGCGCGCCCGCCCCCAGCGTGTCGAACAGCAGCGCCAGCGCCTCGAGCGGCATGACGACGAAGGTCGTCAAGGGGATCGCGACGATATTGGCGACGGCGCCGTAAATCCCCTGCTTGTGGAAATGATACAGCGCGATCGGCGCCAGCGCCGCCTCCACCAGCACGCCAGTGAGCAACAACGCGCCGAGTTCACGGCCCAGCCGCCGCCACCAGATCTCGCCGCGCTTGGCGAACCACGCTCGCACGCTCGGCTGCTCGTGCAGCGCGATGATCGCCGTCACCGCCGCGAAGGAAAGCTGGAAGCTCGGCCCGGCCAGCGACTCCGGCCATGCCAGCAGCACGACCAGCGCGCCCGCCGCAACCAGCCGCAAGGTCAGCGCCTCGCGCCCGATCGCCATCGCTGCCACGACCAGAAGCGAGGCGACGCACGATCGCACCGTCGGCACGCCCGCCCCGGCGAGCAGCGTATACCCCACCGCCGCCGCCGCGCCGGCGATCGCGGCAATCACCGGCAGGCGAAATCGCAGCGCCAGCCACGGGCTGAGCGCCAGCAGCCGCAACACCAGCCACATCGTGATGCCGACAACCGCGGTGACGTGCAGGCCGCTGATGGACAGCAAATGCGCCAGTCCGGCGCGGCGCATCGCATCGGCATCGCCCTCGGTGATTGCGCCTGTGTCGCCCGTTACGAGCGCGGTGGCGATTCCGCCGGCGCTGCCCGACAACTGCCCCTCGATATGGCGGGTCAGCCGGACGCGGATTCCGTCCGACGTTCCGCCGGGCGCTGCGATCACCCGGACCGGCGCGAAGCCGCGCCCCGTCGCGCCGATCTGCGCGAACCAGGCCGTCTGCGCGAAATCATAGGCGCCCGGCACACCCGCGCCCGGCGGCGGCATCAGCCGGGCGCGCAATTCGATGGTCGATCCGGCGTGCAGCCCGGCGGGCGAGTCCGCTTCGGCCAGATTGACGCGAAAGCGGGGCGGCAACACTGCCGGCGCGTCACATGGTGGCCGGGCGCAAGCGATCGGAAGCGTCCGGATCGGTGTCATCTCCAATTGCACCAGCGCCCGCGCGGGCAGCGGATCGACAGTTTCGACGCGCCCGACGAAGCGCGCGATCACCGGCCGATCGAGCACGGGCGCCGCGACTCGCTCCGCCCGCCACCAGATCAGAGCGAGCCCGAGCACAGCCGCCAGCGCCCCGATCGCCACGACGCGCGTCGCGCGCCCGGTTCGCCCCACGGCCAACGCCGCAAGACCAAGCGCGCTCATCATCAGGATAGCGGCAATCCATTGTCGCGGCGAATCAAGCAGATACCAGGCAGTCACACCGCCGCCGAGGGCGACGGGCAGCCACAAGGCGAGCTGGTCGCGCTCCGCATCGAGCCAGCTTTCCAGTGCGCCGCGCACCCGCGCAAGCCAGCCGCCCGCACCGATTTGAAGCGGGTCAAAGGCCGTGCTAGGGGCGTCCGCGGCTGAACTTGCCATCCACTTTCAAGCTTGGGAGCATGCGCGTTTGGGCGCAAGGTCTGAAACCGGCGACGTCGTCACGCGCTTCGCCCCCTCACCGACGGGTTTTCTGCATATCGGCGGCGCGCGCACCGCGCTGTTCAACTGGCTGTTTGCGCGCCATCACGGCGGCCAATTCCTGCTGCGGATCGAAGATACCGATCGCGCCCGTTCCACCCAGCCGGCGATCGATGCGATCCTCGATGGCATGACGTGGCTTGGCCTCGATTGGGATGGCGAGGTCGTTCATCAATTCGCCCGCGCGGCGCGCCATGCGGAGGTCGCCCGCCAGCTGCTGGACAGTGGCCACGCCTATAAATGCTATGCGACGCCCGAAGAATTGACGGCGCTGCGAGAGGAGCAACGCGCGGCCGGCAAGCCGATCCGTTACGACGGTCGCTGGCGCGATCGCGATCCATGCGAAGCGCCCGCCGACGCGCCGTTCGTCGTTCGCCTGAAAGCGCCGCGCGACGGCGCCGTGACGATTGCCGATCTCGTTCAAGGCGAGGTGACCGTTCAGAACAGCGAGATCGACGATTTCGTCCTGCTGCGCTCCGATGGCACGCCTACCTACATGCTCGCGGTCGTCGTCGACGATCATGACATGGGCGTTACGCACGTCATTCGCGGCGACGATCACCTGAACAACGCCTTCCGCCAGTTGCCGATCATCCGGGCGATGGGCTGGGGCGATCCGATCTATGCACACATCCCGCTGATCCACGGCAGCGACGGCGCGAAGCTTTCGAAGCGGCACGGCGCGCTGGGCGTCGATGCCTATCGCGACGAACTCGGCATCCTGCCCGAAGCGCTCGACAATTATCTGCTTCGGCTCGGCTGGGGGCACGGCGATGATGAGATCATCAGCCGCGAACAGGCGATCGAATGGTTCGATCTCTCCGCGGTCGGCAAATCACCATCGCGGTTCGATCTGAAGAAATTGGAGAACCTGAACGGTCATTATATTCGCGAGGCGGACGATGCACGGCTGGCCGATCTGGTCGCAAAGCGCCTGCCCCTCACGCTGGACGAAGGGCAGCGCGATCTGTTGCGTCGCAGCATGGCCGTTCTCAAGCCGCGCGCGGCCAATCTCATCGAATTGGCTGAGGGCGCGATGTTCCTTTTTCGCACACGCCCACTGGAAATGGACGCCGCCGCCAATGATCTGCTAGGGGGTGACGCACCACGGCTGCTTGCCCGAGTCCATGCCGCCCTTGCAGGGCTGAACGGTTGGGAAAGTAGTGATTTAGAAGCTGCGGTTCGGCAGGTTGCCGAGACAGCGGGTGTGAAGCTGGGTGCCGTCGCGCAGCCGCTTCGCGCTGCTCTCACTGG
>JBQCEK010000364.1:0-2236 GCA_051960335.1 Sphingomonas sp. | reverse complement strand
ATGTACTGCTCGATGACGCGATCGATGGCGCGCTCCTGCTGCTGCGCGATCGTATCGCACGACAGGCAGCAAGCATCTCTCGCGCTAACGCCGACGGATTGAGGGTGCGTGCCGAACGCATCCGGCTGGAACAAGTGCTGATGAACCTGCTGGGCAATGCGCTCGACGCGCTGGCGGAAACCACGGATCCGCAGATCGACTTTTCGATCATCGCGGACAAAGATTGGGTCGAGCTCGACATTGCCGACAACGGCCCGGCCATACCGCCGGCGATCATCGCCTCCCTCTTCAAGCCGTTTACCAGCTCGAAGACCGACGGCTTGGGGCTGGGGTTGGTCATCTCGCGCGATATCGTTGCTGATTTCGGCGGTGAGCTCGTCCACATGCCCGTCGAGCGCGGCGTCTTGTTCCGCCTCCGATTGCGCCGCGCATGAATGACGCCGAAACGGGCTCGGTCGTCGCGTTTATCGACGACGATGCCGAATTAAGGCGCGCCAACGCTCGCAGCCTGGAGCTTGCAGGGCATGACGTGCGACTGTTCGACAATGCCCAAGCAGCGCTCGGCGCGATTTCCGCCGATTTCCCCGGCGTCGTTGTCAGCGATATCCGCATGCCGGGCATGGATGGCTTGCAACTGTTTCGAAAGCTGCACGAAGCCGATCCGGATCTGCCGGTTATCCTGATCACCGGCCACGGCGATGTCGCTACGGCGATAACGGCAATCCGCGAGGGCGCTTATGATTTCATCACCAAGCCTTATGCCCCGGATGCGCTGTTGCGCTCGATCGCGCGCGGTCTCGATCAGCGACGGCTGGCGCTTGAGAACCGGCGGCTGCGACGCGAGGCGGAAACGGCCGCGGCAAGCTCCGTGCTGCTTGGCCAATCGCCCGCTATTGAACAGCTTCGCCGGACGATCGACCAACTCGGCGAAACCGACGTTGATATTCTGATCGAAGGCGAGACCGGCAGCGGCAAGACCTTGGTCGCCACATTGCTGCATCGCTCGAGCCGACGGCGCGGCCGTCCCTTATCGACAGTGGACTGCGGCGCCTTGCCTACGTCCATCGTCGACAGCGAATTGTTCGGCCATGTCGCGGGAGCTTTCCCCGGTGCGCAATATAGCCGCACGGGCCGAATCGAAACGGCCGAGTTTGGCACGCTGTTTCTCGACGGCATTCATACCTTGCCGCTCGAGGTCCAGCCAAAGCTGCTGCGGGCGATCGACGAGCGCCTGATTACCCCACTTGGAAGCGATATACAGCGGCAGGTCGATTTCCGGCTAATCGCGTCGAGCACCATCGATCTCTCGCAGTTAGTCGTCGAACAGCGCTTTTTGCCGGCCTTGCTCTATCGGTTGAATGGGGTCGTGTTGCGGCTTCCGCCTCTTCGCGATCGTCGGGAGGACATACCGCTGCTGTTCGATCATTTCGTGCAGGAAGCAGCCAGCCGCCTGAAGCGACCTGCCCTGGCGATGACGCGTTCCCACTGGGCGATGCTCGCCGAACATGATTGGCCAGGCAATGTCCGCGAGTTGATCCACTATGCTGAACGCGTGGTGCTGGGCGTTGAGGAGCATCCTTCGCCCGCGGAGAAAAGCGTCTCACTGGCCGAACGGGTGAGCCAGTTCGAAGCCGCGCAATTGCGCCGCGCGCTCGCCGACCATGCAGGACATGTCGGCCGTACCTGTGCTGCGCTCGGCGTGCCGCGAAAGACGTTCTACGACAAATTGAATCGCTATCAGATCAATCCAGCCGAGTGGCGTCGCGGCAATTGAGCGCATGGTCGAATGGGGCGCTTTCAACAACGCTGAAAGGCGTTTTCGTTCAAACTGGACTTTGCGAGCGAAGGCAGGTTCCGTTTATCAACAACATCGCCTAGACGAGAGCGCCTATGCCTTCCTCGTCTCGCCCTGTCTGGCCCTTCAAGCTCAGCCTGTCGTTCGTCCTGCTCGTGATCTTCTTGGCTGTCCTGTGGCTTGCAGGCGGGACGTCGCGTTCCGATGCACTGGGACAGCCGGTCGTTCGCGGAGCGGCATGGGCGCTCATCATCATCGCCATTCTGTTCGGCCGTAAGGCGCCGACGTTCGAAGAAAAGCCCGTGTGGCTGTTCTTCCTTGCGATGGTTGTCCTTGCGCTGCTGCAACTCGTGCCGCTGCCGCCGAACATCTGGGAAGCGCTGCCCGGGCGCAAGCCATTCATCGAGGCGGCAGTGCTGGCTGGCGCGCCGCAACCTTGGC
>JBQCEK010000363.1:0-2259 GCA_051960335.1 Sphingomonas sp. | reverse complement strand
AATCAGCTCCAGCACGTCGGCGAGCCGGGATTCATAGGTGTCGCGGTCGATCGTCGGCTCGGGCGCGGCCGCCCAGGCGCCGCGCGGATCGGGCAGCAGCGCGGCGACCTGATCACCGGCGATCGTCTCGAACCGATCGAACAGCGCGAACCAGACGAGCGGCGTCCTCCCGCCTTCGCGCGCGGCCAGCCTCGGCTCGATCGCCGCTCCCGCCTCGTAGGACAGGAAGCCGGCGGCGTGCAGCCCCTCGCCGCAGCCGCGCCGGATCGCGGCGAGCGCGGGCCGGACCTCGCTGGCGGCATGCGCCTCGATCACGCGCACGGGCGACTGGTACAGCCGCGCCGTGCCCCCGTCAGAGGCGTCGTCGAGCAGGACGAACGGAGAGGAGAGGTGAGCGATCATCGGTTGACGGCCAGATGCAACCCTTGGGGGGCATTGGGCAAGCCCAAGCTTGCCGGCCGTTGCCGCGCCGCCTATCTCAGCCGTCATGCCGAACCCGCCGCTCAGGGCCGCCATCGTGCCCGTTACGCCGTTGCAGCAGAACTGCACGTTGCTCTGGTGCACGCAGACCGTGCGGGGCGCGCTGGTCGATCCCGGGGGCGATCTGCCCAAGCTCAAGGCGGCGATCGCGCATCACGGCGTGACAGTCGAAAAGATCATCCTCACCCACGGCCATATCGATCATTGCGGTGAGGCCGGCACGCTGGCCGCGGAGCTGGGCGTGCCGATCGAGGGGCCGCACGAGGCCGATCGCTTCTGGATCGCCCGGCTCGATGAGGACGGCCGGCAATATGGCATCGCCGGCCGCGTGTTCGAGCCCGATCGCTGGCTCGCCGAGGGCGATCGGGTGCATGTCGGCGCGCTGACGTTCCATGTCTATCACACCCCGGGTCATACCCCGGGCCACGTGATCTTCCACCATCCCGAATCGAAATTGGCGCTGGTCGGCGACGTTCTGTTCGCCGGATCGATCGGCCGCACCGATTTTCCGATGAGCGACCATCAGGCGCTGATCGACTCGGTGGTCACCAAGTTGTGGCCGCTCGGCGACGACACCGCCTTCATCCCCGGGCACGGGCCGATGAGCAATTTCGCGCAGGAACGACGGCACAATCCGTTCGTCGGCGATTCGGTGCTCGCCGGCTAGGCTTGTTTTCAGCTTTGCTGAATCGGTGCCGGCCCACTCCCCCACCGCGAGTATCCTGAATGGTGGCCGGGTGGGGGAGCGGGCCGGCGCCGCCACCGTTTCAGCTCTGCTGAAACAGACTCTAGCCGCGCGGCGGCGCGACCTCCATCGAGGGCGCGGAGGCGACGCTCCCCGCGCGCAGCGGCAGCGCGATCGCGTACAGGCCGAGGCCGAGCAGCAACAGCATCGTCACGGCGATGCCCACCATCCGGCAATAGCGCACCCCGTCCATGCCGAACGGGTGCGCCACGCGCGCCAGCAAGAAGGCGACGCTGACGATCCACAGCCACAAGGATGGCCCGCTGGTCAGTTCGATCAGGCCGATCAGGATCAGGATGAACGGCGCATATTCCACGAAATTGGCCTGCGCGCGCATCCGGGCGATCAGCCGCTGATCGCCGCCGTCGCCGATGCTGACGTCCGATGCCTGGCGCGCCTTGCCGACGCGCATCGCCAGCCAGAAATTGATGATCGCCGCGCCCCCCGCGGTGACCAAGGTGATCGGCAGCGTGACCATATCCATCGCATCCTCCCCCTGTTGTTTCGCTCGAGTCCTCGTCGCACGCCGCGGATCGGCTTGCAACGCCGCGCGAAATCGCTATAGCGCCACGCTTCGCGATGCGTCCGGCCGCTGTTTGAGCCTTCCGCGGCCGAGGGCTGCCGGTTGCCTCGGTCGTCAACCGGGCTTATCGCGGTCCTGATCCAGATTTAGACATTTAGACAAGGTGCCGAAATGGCCGTCCCCAAGAGAAAGACTTCGCCCTCCAAGCGCGGCATGCGCCGGTCGCACGATTCGCTGACGCCGGCGGCATTCCAGGAATGCCCGAATTGCGGCGAGCTGAAGCGGCCGCACAATCTGTGCCCGTCATGTGGTCACTATAACGGTCGCGAGATCGTCTCGGTCGAGGGCTGAGCGTCACCACCTGAGAACGGAGAGCAGCGCGCGTGCCTGACAGTCCCCGGATCGCCGTCGACGCAATGGGCGGTGACGAGGGGCTGGCGGTGATGCTCGCTGGCGTTGCGCGCGCGCGGCGCAAGTTCGAAGGGATGAAGTTCATCCTGGTCGGCGACGA
>JBQCEK010000362.1:0-3475 GCA_051960335.1 Sphingomonas sp. | reverse complement strand
AAGCACGAACGTTTCTTACCGATTATTACGGCGTTGCGCCGGATGCGCATCAGCCATTCTATATCGACGAGAATGCTACCAGCTTGACTAACCGTCAGGAAAAAATTCGTCGTGATACCTACCGAATTGTCGGTGGCATCCGCGGCGACTTTGGCGGAAGCTACAATTACGAACTCTCAGCGAACTATGGCGAGTTCGATGAACGAAATCAGATCCTAGGTAACGTCAATCTTCAGCGATTCCTTCTTGCGATTGATGCTGTTGATGAGGGCAAATTTAAAACCGGCACGCCTAACGGTAACATCGTTTGCCGTGCGACGGTGGATCCGGCGGCGCGCGTGGCCTACACTAACGCTGCCGACCCTGCGTTTGCGCAGGCGCAACTCGCGGCCGATGTCGCGGCGTGCCAACCGGTCAATTTCTTCGGCGTCAACAATGTCAGCGACGCCGCTAAGGCATATTTGCTGCAAGACTCGCTGGCCTACGGCAAGATCACGCAGTTCGTTCTCAATGGTTTCGTGGCAGGCGATACGAGCAAGTGGCTCAACCTTCCGGGCGGTCCTGTAGGATTCTCGATCGGCGGAGAATATCGCCGTGAAACGGCGTCCTACAATGAGGACGATTTCACCAAGGCTGGCTTGACGTTCTACAACGCCATTCCGAACTTCAAGGCGCCTGCATTTGAGGTGAAGGAAGCGTTTGGCGAATTGCGCCTGCCGTTGCTCAAGGACGTTCCGCTGTTCCATGAGCTCACCGTCAGCGGCGCGCTTCGGTATGCCGATTATAAGGGTAACGCCGGCAACGTTCTCGCCTACAATGGCAACGTCGAATGGTCGCCGTTCCGGGATCTTCGCTTCCGAGGCAATTACTCTCGCGCGGTGCGTGCGCCTACGCTTGTCGATCTCTACACACCGTTCGGCCAAAATTATGAACTGGTGACCGATCCGTGTTCGGCCGAGGCTATCGGCAGCGGTTCTGCTAATCGAGCGGCCAATTGCGCCGCCGCCGGCGTACCGGCAGGCTTCGAGCATCAATACAAAAGCTCGTTGGGCTATCTGTCGGGAGGCAACCCAAACCTGAAAGCTGAGACCTCCGACTCCTATACGCTTGGTTTCGTGTTCCAGCCCCATCAGGTACCGGGCTTCTCGCTAACCGTGGATTGGTTCGATATCACGGTCAATAACACGATCGAACAAGTAGATGCGCAGAGCATTCTCAACATCTGCTATGATTCGTCGAGCATCAACAACCAGTACTGCGCTCTGTTCCAGCGCTACACGGGGACTGGAACCGGACCGCACGGCGAAGAGCCAGGTCAGATTATCGAAAACAGTCTGCATGTCGGGCCGCTCAACTACGCTCAGTTGAAGGTCCGCGGGATCGACGTGGAAGCCGATTATGAGCACGACATTGGAGATTTGTTCAATCTGTCGACACGGGTGATCTACACGCACAACTTCCGTAACGACACGTATCTCGACCCGACCGACCCCAGCTATCGCAATCAGCAGCTTGGCGAACTGGGCTATCCGTTCGATGAGTTCAGCTGGAATGTCGATCTGCGTAGAGGTCCCGTCACGATCGGGTACAAGATGCGTTACATCGGACGAATGACTGTTGGAACATGGGAAGCAACCCATAGCGTTCAGGGTCGCGATCCCGAGAATGCGGATTATTCCAATATCCCGTATTATCCGGCGCAATTTCTTCATAATGCACGAGTGGAAGTGCGCGCGAACAAAGATTACAGCTTCTATCTTGGCGTTGATAATTTACTCAATACGAAGCCGCCGCTCGGAACCACCGGGGCTGGGTTCGGAAGTGCCATCTATGACAACGTAGGCCGTTTCTTCTACGCGGGGTTCAAAGCCAACTTCTGATTTCATTTTGAAAATTCGAGAAGGGCCGGGGTTGACCCCGGCCCTTCTTTTTTGTGTCTTTTTGAGACGAACGGTGAATTGAACTGCGCCTGGGTCAGCCGGCGAGGAGAATCCTGTGACGCATGTTGATCGAACCGAGTTCCTTACCGATGCGCTTGCACGCGCTCGCGGTTTGTTGTCGCCGGATCCCGTCAGCGCGCTTGATCAGGTAGAAGCGATCCTCGCTGACCATCCCGGACAGCCAGATGCACTCTGGCTGAAGGTAAGAGCACTCGAAGCGATGGCGCGCACGATCGAGGCAATTCGAGAATCGACCAAGGCCGTAGCCGCATCGTTGCGGTCACCTGAAATCAACGCTGCAGCGCGTGCGCTTGGACGTGGTCAGATTTCGGACGCCGAGCGTCTTGTTCGAGCATACCTCCAACAATCCGCCGAAGACATCTTAGCTTTGCTTATGCTCGCCGACATAGCAAGTCGCGTTGGAATTTATCGAGAGGCTGAGCAGATATTGAGAGCAGCGAGGAATCTCGTCCCCAGTTATCCCGACGCCTCCATCAATCTCGCCATGGTGCTCTTTCAGCAGGGCAAGGTCGCCTCAAGTCTTGAGCAACTGAACGAGACGCTGGCTCTGGCGCCAGATCACGGAAGGGCGCTTGCGTCAAAAGCCAATATTCTGGCGCAAATCGGCGAATATCACGCCGCGGCCAAGTGTTATCGCTTATTGCTTGATCAACAACCTGGCAATGCCGAAGCGTGGTTGTGGTATGGCAATGTCTTGAAAACGATAGGGAATCAGCCTGGGTCACGAAAAGCATATCGGCGGGCTATCGAACTCGATGCTAACCTTGCCGAGGCATGGTGGTCTCTAAGCGAGTTAAAAGGCAACGATCTTGGGCAGGAGGACCTGGTAGCTATCACCGTTCAAGTCCGGGCAACTCGTTCTCCTGAAAAACTGGTATTTTTCCATTTCGCACTCGGCCAAGGATACGAACGCCATGAGGAATGGCAGCGCTCGTTTGAGCACTATAGGGAAGCCAATCGCCTTCGACTGTCCATGGTGCCACACGACCGAGCCGCCGTGAGTATCGAGGTCAACCAATCTCTCGCGATGTTCAATCGCGTATTCTTTGCCGCTCGCACAGATGACCAAGCTGTCGATCAAACTCCTATTTTTATCGTCGGGATGCCGCGAGCCGGCTCGACCTTAGTCGAGCAGATACTGGCGAGCCATTCGCTGATTGAAGGAACATCGGAACTTCCGCATATTCCTCAGTTGGTCAGGAGCACAGTGGCCAAAGACTGGGCAAATCGCGGCGCGGCCTATCCTGAGAGCCTAATGACGTTGACGTCCGTCGAGATCGAAGCATTGCGCAAGCGCTATTTGGAAGCGGCCGCTGAGCACCGAAAATCTTCGTCGCCCTGGTTCATCGACAAACTGCCGAACAATTGGCGATATATAGGCTTTATCCGGCTCATTCTGCCCAATGCCAAAATCATCGACGCTCGCAGAAATGCAATGGCGTGTTGCTTTTCAAATTTTAAACAGCACTTCACTCAAGGCCAGAGCTTTGCCTATTCTTTCGAAGATCTAGCAA
>JBQCEK010000361.1:0-3008 GCA_051960335.1 Sphingomonas sp. | reverse complement strand
ACCGCAATCGTCTCGACAGCGGAATGCAGGCTGCCGGCCAGCCCTTTAATAGCGGCGGCATAGTGCGCATCGGCCGCGGCTTTCATTGCCATCCAGCCCGCGACGTCATCCGGAGATGGCATTTCGTAGCGCGCATTCATCGGTGCACCGTCCTCGTCAACGAGGCGCGATAATACCGTTCGCGCCGCGGCACTGATCGACCGGGGAACTGGGATGGTGCGCGCGGGGATCGTCGCGCTCCGTTCGGGATGATTCATCTTTTCAGCTCTGTCGTCATTCTACGGCGGCTGTCTAGGCGACTTCCTCGATCAAGAACTACCTGAACCGCAAAGTCATGGTCGGATTGCCTGTTCCCGCCAACATTGCTGCCGTTCCACGCTTCGCGTTCGCCTCTCGGAAGCTGCCTGATGTGTGCATCAGCAGGTGGCGGAATGTTTCCTAACGCTGGGAATCAGCAGAATAAGGCACTGGCGACATATCTGCGGCGTGGGGTCCTGATGCCCGAGCGACCTTTCGGCTTGTTGTGCGTTGCTGACGCGGAAGGCCGCCTCAAGCAAGGTTCAACACAAGGCCCGCTTTCTCGAGTTCATGACGACTTTGCTCCCACCCTTCGCCGGGCACAGCCTCATTGGCGCGATCAGCTAGCTCCGACCAGCGCGACATAATTTGGTCCGAGGATGGCGGCGTGCCGGGAACATGGATGCCCCGGGTCAGCGTCACGTTAGCGAGTTCGAAGCTGCCGGCTCCGGCGCACAAAATTGCTCTGGTCGGTGCTTGATCGGCGACCAGCGTGACGACCGCCGGGCTTACCGCGTCAGGAGCGAGCAACTCCAGTTGCTCATCGGGCAGAATGCCCTGCGTCATCTGAGTCGCCGCAGTCGGGGCCAGGCAATTGACGCGAATGTCGTGCTTGGCACCTTCAATCGCCAAGGTCTGCATTAGCCCGACGAGCGCCATCTTGGCGGCGCCGTAATTCGATTGGCCAAAATTGCCATAGAGCCCCGACGACGACGTGGTCATGACGATGCGGCCGTAACGCTGCGCGCGCATGAGCTCCCATACTGCCTTGGTGCAGATGACCGAGCCCATCAGGTGGACGTCAATCACGAGCCGAAAATCGTCGAGGCTCATTTTGGCGAACGACTTGTCGCGCAAAATGCCGGCATTGTTGACCAGGATATCGACCCGACCCCATTCGGCAAGCGTCTCGCCGACCATGGAGGCGACCGCCGCCTCGTCGGTGACCGATCCGCGAATCGCGCGCGCTTTGCCGCCGGCCTCGACAATCTCGTGCGCAACCGTTTCGGCGCCGTCCCCGAGATCGTTCACAATCACCTTGGCGCCGTGCTTGGCGAGCGCCAGCGCATGGCAACGGCCAAGCCCAGCCCCCGCCCCTGTGACGATGGCAACGCGCTCCTGAAGGTCAATCACCCGTCTCTCCTCGGATCTGCTACTTTATTCACTCATGGTATAATTAGTATTGAAAGTCTACCCGATTTGCGGCAGCAAGCGGTTGTGGCGCCGCAGAGCGCGTGGACACGATCCAGGGAGAGGACAATGAAGGCGTGTGGATTCATGTTCGGCGCATCGGCGCTGGCATTTGCGTGGTGCGGCGTTGCGTCTGCACAGACGACTGTCGACCAGCCATCGAATTCGGCGAGCCAGCCGGCGGCCGCTGACAATAGCGATCAAACGTCCGGCAACGATATTATCGTCACCGCCGAGCGCCGCTCCGAAAATCTTGCGACAACGCCGATTTCCGCCTCGGTGCTAAGCGGTGATGCATTGGCCAACAAGGGCGTCGTCAACGTCGATGCGTTGCAGTTCGCAATGCCCAGCGTGGTGGTCAACAATTTCGGCCAAGGCAACGACTTCAACATCCGCGGTATCGGTAAGGCTGAGCACAACACCCAGACGACGACCGGCGTGATCACTTATCGCGATGGCGTGCCCACCTTCCCCGGCTATATTCAGGAAGAGCCTTATTACGACGTCGCCAACATCCAGGTGCTGCGCGGGCCGCAGGGCACGATCGTTGGTCAGAATGCGACCGGCGGCGCGGTTTTCGTCAACACCAACGATCCGATCGTCGATGGCGGCGTGCACGGCTACATCCAGGGTCAGTACGGCAACTACAGCGACGTCGGACTGCAAGGCGCAGTCAACCTGCCGATCAGCGACACACTGGCGGCACGCGTGGCGGTGTTCAGCGAGAAGCGAGACGGCTTCTACCATATGACCGGCCCCGGCGGCGCGCCCTATCGCGGCCACAACGGCGATCTCGGCGAAATGGCGGGTCGCTTCAGCCTGCTGTGGAAGCCGAGCAGCGCTTTCTCTGTGCTGTGGAAAACCGATGGTGCGTACCTCGATCTCGGCGGCTATCCGGCAGCCCCCTACACTCAGAAAGACCTGTTCCACCTGACAGCCAACTCACCCCAGGATGCACGAGACAAGCTGGTCCGCTCGTCGCTGAAGATGGATTATACCTTCGCCAACGGCATCAAATTCCGCTCGGTGAGCGGCATCGCCAGCGGCGACACCAATTACACGGCGGACCTCGATGGTGTTGCCGGGCTGTCGCCCGAAAACCCGCGGGTCACCAACCCGTATCAAACCTTCTTCGACAAGGTCCACGAATTCCAGTTCAGCCAGGAATTCAACCTGATCTCGCCAGACAACCAGCGCCTTACCTGGTTACTCGGCACGTTCGGACTGTGGAATACCTACACGTTCCGCAGCCCTTATCAGTTCGTGATTGACTTGTACGGTGCGAACGCTCCTGGTAATCCCGTCGGCGCCGGGACTCCCGCTGCCATCTATGCGCTGCAGGGGCGCAACCCGGAACGGTCGATGGCCGCGTTCGGCCAGATCGGGTTCGAAATCACACCGAGGCTGAAGATCGAGGCAGGCGGCCGCTACACCGCCAGCCGATCGACCAACCATGTCGACGTGATGCAATATGGCGCCTACATACGCGACGACCAGACGGTAAAGTCCGACAATTTCTC
>JBQCEK010000360.1:0-5718 GCA_051960335.1 Sphingomonas sp. | reverse complement strand
GAGGTGCGACCATCCGCCGAAACCACGATCGGCGCGTCTCCCGTTGCGATCGGCGGAGGACCGTCCAACGGCACGGCGGGGCGCATGATGGTCGGTGTCAGCGGCTGCCAGTTGCGACCGCCGTCCTGCGACCAGGCGAGCGAGGGGCCGGGCACGATGCGTGTGTGGGTGCTTCCCGATCGAACCATGATTTCGGGCGCTTCGCCCGCATAATCGAGCGTGTTGGTGTTGGTAAGATAGGGATTCTTGTGAAGCACCGGCGGGGAGACGCGGAGGTCGTCATGCCGGAAGCCGGCAATATCGCCGAAGCCGGAGACGAGCGGCGCGCCGGCGGTGGGGCTGATCAGGGTGATGATTGCGGTCTGCTCGATGCCCCTGGTCCACGGGAACCAGCGCATCGTGCCGGGACGATCGAACTGATGGGTCGCATACATCGTCGCGCCGGTCGTATAGACGGCATGGCCCGGATCGAATGGGTCGATCGCGAGCCCCGCGATCCAATGGCCGAAATTGGGCGCGACTCCATCGAGGTTGAGGAACGGAGACGCGGCTACGTCGCGCGTACTGTGCCGCCACAATTCATCCCAATGCGCCCCGGCATCGGTCGAGCGCCAGACGGTATCGACCGGATTGGATCGATCGACCGTTGAAACCGCGATGACCCGCGGATCCTGCGCGGAAACCGCGACGCCCATATAGCCGCCAGGTGGCGCGTCAGCCCGTTTGTCCGGCGTTATGTCGCGCCAGCGATCGCGCGCCGGATCGTAACGCCACACGGCACCCTTGGTGATGCCGTTCGGCCCAATGCCGTTCGAATAGGTGATCGTCAGCACGCCATCGCCACCAACTACGGCCTTGGCCGGCAACATCATGGCCGAGGGGCCTCCGGACACCACGCGCCAATGACCGCCCTCGTCCTGCGATTCGAACAGGTGGCGATCGCCCGGATCGGCGCTGGCGACGAAGACGCGGCCGGCGTGTGACCGATCGAACAGTACGAAGCTGAGGCCGCCATGAGTGTCGCGCGGCGACGGCGGCAAACCAAGACCGGGCAGAGGAAAGCTGGCGACTTTTCGCCAGTGCAACGCGCTATCGTCGCTCCGCCATAAGCCATCGTGCCGCGAGCCGAAGAACAGCGTCGCTCGATGATTGGGATCGATCGCCAATCGCTCGCCGAGGCCCCGGCCATCCTCGTTGCCCCCCATTTTGAAGGGCACGGGTGTTATCCGCCAATGCGCGCCGCGATCAGAAGAGCGCATGATCGCGGCCGGCGCGCGTGATCCCATGCCAACCGCGGCATAGACGACATTTGCGTCAATCGGATCGGGAGCGATGCTCTCGACGCCCATATAGCTGCCGATGGCATTGGCGTCCTGAAGCGGAATCCAGCTCGCCTGTGCGGCATCCCATCGATAGGCGCCGCCCATGTCCGAACGGAGATAGGCCAATCCCTTTTCCACAGTGCTGAACACAATGCCCGGAACGAATCCGCCCCCGCCGACCGTGACGGCTTGCCAACGATACTGCGTCGATGAGTGCGCTATCGACGGTTCGTTAGCGGCGACGATAACGCTTAGAGCGAGCACAGTGGCGATTGGCTGCCGGCCAGACCCCATAACCTCTCCATCTGGCATGGCTGCGAGCGCGCAGCGGCGATGCGAATGATGCATTCCTGCAACGGATCGAGGCTCAAACGTACGATGAGAGCGATATCATTTGCAATTCGAATCGTATTTGTAGTACTAGCCTTGTTGCCGCTGGTTGAACCCTTGCCACAGACAGGGAATGCGCGGTGATTTCGCATTTGCGAAGTGGGGAGGACGGCTTCGAAATTCATCATCAAACTGACGGCGAGTATTCAGCGCTTCTGTTGTTAGCGCTACCCGAGTGCGCGTCTTTTTGTTATTCGGCCGCCCGATTGCGCTTCGCTCGGGGTTGTTTTGCTGCTCTTTTCAGGGATTGTCTTCGATGAATATTGGATATTGTCGTCCGACCGGGTTGCGCCGCCCCGCATCTTCCATGCTTGCGCTCGGCGTGTCGATCATGGCGCTGAATCTCGGTTTGGCGGCGTCTGCTCATGCCCAGACGGCATCACCCGCCGCTACCGGTGACGACGCACAGCAATCGGGCAACAGCGACGCATCGGCGACGACGGATATTATCGTTACCGGCCAGCGGGCATCGATCCAAAGCGCGATCAACATCAAGCGCCATGCTGACGAAATCGTCGATTCGATCACCGCAGATGACATCGGCAAGCTGCCGGATCGGAGCGTTACGGAGACGCTGCAGCGCGTAAGCGGCGTGACGATCGATCACTTCATCGCCCGCAACGATCCCGATCACTTTTCGGTGGAAGGATCGGGCGTCAACATCCGCGGGCTGACTTTCGTGCGTTCGGAGATCAACGGCCGCGACAGCTTCAGCGCCAACGGCGGCCGCAGCTTGAGCTTCGAGGACGTGCCGCCCGAGCTGCTCGCCGGGGTGGATGTCTATAAGGATCCGACGGCGGACCATATCGAAGGCGGCATCGGCGGCCTGGTCAACCTCCGCACCAGAATGCCGTTCGACCAGAAGGGGCAGGTGCTGAGCCTGTCCTATTCGGGATCGCTGGGCGATTTGCGCAACCAGCTGGAGCCCTCCTTTTCCGGCCTCTACAGCAACCGCTGGCAGACGCCGATCGGCGAAATCGGCGTCCTCGTCGATGCAGCCTATTCGCGTAGTGCGACGCGCACCGATGCCGAGCAGGTCGAGCCTTATTATCCGCGGACCGACCTCGTTCCCGGAAAGACGGTTTACATTCCCAAGGGAATCGACTGGCGCCAGCTCGATTTCACCCGTCGGCGGTTTGGTCTTTATGGCGCGCTACAGTGGAAGCCGGCGGACAATCTCGACGTCGAGGCGACCTTCTTCCAGTCGAACTATAAGTTCCACTGGGATGAGCACGCAATTTTTGCGCAGGACAATGCCTATAACATCGTCCCCGCGCCGGGCACGGAGTTTACCTACGACGATAATGGCGTTTTCCAGAGCGGCACCCAAACCGATCCCAATCCGGCCGATGGCGGCGGCATGCCATTCAGTGACGACGTGCGTAGCGCCGACCAGAAATCAGTGACCACCGATATTGCCGGATCGGTAACCTGGCGGCCGACCGAACGCCTGACGCTGAAGGCCGACGTTCAACATGTTCACGCAACGCTCACCGGGTTCGATTCCACTGTGGCAACTGGCGTCAACCTTCCTAGCGAGACGATCGATCTCACCGGCGGACTGCCCAAACTATCGGTGGATCAGGATTATCTGAGCAACCCGGCGAACTATTACTGGGCGTTCACGATGGATCAGCGGCAGCACAACGTTGCCAATGAATGGGCATATCGCGCTGATCTCGATTACGATCTGGACACCGGCGGATTCCTGAAGGATCTGAAGTTCGGCGGCCGCTATGCAGACACCAGCGCTGACAACAAGGCATCGCCCTATAACTGGCAGGCGGTGAGCCAGACATGGCAGGTAGGATCGACGATTCCGCGTCTGGCCTACCTCTCCGAATTCCCGCTGGCGAGCCAGGTGTTCAATTTTGGCAGCAACTTCTATCATGGCGGCGCCGACGTGCCGACGCGGGTCGTGTTCCCCGCGACTTCGCAGGCGACTGGTTATCCTGGCACCTATTACGCGCTGCACGATATCACGACGCAGCTGTGTGAGGAGATCAACCCGGCAGCGTCTTGCCCGACATTCGCTCTTGCCGCGTTCGGCGACGCGCAGACCAACATCCAGAGCGAGAAGACCTACGCTCTGTTCGGCCTGTTGAAGTTCGGGCTGGACAATAGTGATGTGCCGCTCACCGGCAATATCGGGCTTCGCTGGGTCAAGACGGACGTGACGGCGGACGGCTTCGTCGTCGAACCACAGCCGATTTCCGGCGCACCTGCAGGCGGACCGGTGTTCAATGGCGCGAGCGAGCCGATCGTCGCCCGGAATAAGTACAGCTATTTCCTGCCGACGCTCGACCTCCTCTACAAGATCACGCCCAATCTGCAGGCGCGCCTGGCTGGCGGCAGGGCGATGGCACGGCCTGATTTCAGTCAGTTGCAGGCCTATACGCCGCTATCCGCATCCTATGATACGACCACGGGAACCTACAATTTCTCGTCAACCGCGTCGGGCAATCCATATCTCAAGCCGACCCTGTCGAACCAGGCGGACGCAGCGCTTGAATGGTATTTCGGGACGGCGAGCTCACTGACGGCGACGGTATTCTACAAGCATCTTGAGAACATTATCCGCAATGTCGAAACGCCTTACGAGTTCAACGGCCAGACCTATAATCTCGTCGCGCCGCAGAACGTTGGCACCGCAAATGTTAAGGGCTTCGAACTTGGTTACAATCAGGCCTTCACCTTTCTGCCCGGTTTCCTGAGCGGATTCGGCATCAGTTCGAACTTCACTTATGTTGATAGCTCGACTCACGTCGATACGTCGTCATTGCAGAGCAACAGTGCCGCTTATGTCTCGGCCAACGGGGTCGATACCAACGGCGCAATCTTCGGGCGGTTGCCGCTCGAGGGGCTGTCGAAATACAGCTACAATCTGACGGGCTATTACGAGCGCGGCATCGTATCACTACGGCTCGCATACAACTGGCGCAGCAAATATCTGTTGGCGACCAACGTCAATGGGACGCAAGGCTCCGATGGTTCCCCGTTGACGCCAGGCGGCGTTGATTGTGGCGCACCGACCGATCACTGCGTGGTGTGGGGCCTGCCGACGTGGAACGGCGCCTATGGCGAACTCGACGGTTCGATCTTCTTCAAGTTCAACCACGACAAGATTTCCTTCGGGCTGGAGGCTCAGAACCTCACCAACTCGGTGAACAAGGTGCTGATGCAGCAGTCCATCGGGCTGATGGGCCGGGCCTGGTTCCAGAGCGATCGTCGTTATACCGCGACGGTGCGCGTCACATTCTGATAAGCAGCGAGGCTCGGCAATGGCCGGGCCTCGCTTACAGAGGGTGACGAAAGGCACTGGGCGCGAACGATGAGAGAGGGTGGTGTCCGGCGCATCGTCATCGTCGGCGGCGGGACCGCCGGATGGATGACGGCGCTTGCGCTGGTGCGCATGGCGCCGCCATCCAATTTCACGATCACGCTGGTCGAGTCCGCCGAAATCGGCATTGTGGGCGTCGGCGAGGCGACGCTTCCCACCATTCGCCAATTCAACCATGCTGTGGGTGTCGATGAGCCAAGCGTGCTGCGCAACGCCCATGCAACCTTCAAGCTAGGCATCGAATTTTGCGATTGGCGCCAGCGGGGGCACCGCTTTTTCCACGGTTTCGGCGACTATGGGCCGGATATCGCGGGTATTGCCCCGTTTCATCAGATCACCCGGCTGGGCCGATACGATCAACTCGATGATTATTCGGTTGCAGCGGTCGCTGCCCGGGCGGGACGATTCGCTCATCCGGCTGAGCCGGGTAAGGGACTCGCGAGCTCTTATTCCTATGCGTACCACTTCGATGCATCGCGCTATGCGGCCAACCTCGCCGGCATCGCGGTTGCTGCCAGCGTAGTGCATGTCGAGGGGCAAGTCGAACATGTGGCGATCGGGGCCGGAAGCGGCTTGATCGAGAAGCTCGTGCTGCGCGACGGTCGGACGATCGAAGGCGATCTGTTCATCGATTGCTCGGGCTTTCGAGCGCTTCTGATCGGCGGC
>JBQCEK010000359.1:0-3339 GCA_051960335.1 Sphingomonas sp. | reverse complement strand
CTCAGGATGTAGGACAAGGCGCGGGTGAACATGCCCATCTGCCCATGGAACGCGACCATGCGGCCGACCGACTGGCCGTGATGCTCCTCGGCGGTTTCATCTTCGACCAGCCGGAAGGTGCCGTCCGCCGCCTTTTCGACGAACGGCAGCGGCGCGAACGGGGTCAGCGCTGCGGAAAACACCACCGGGCCGGAACCGGGTCCGCCGCCGCCATGCGGGGTGGAAAAGGTCTTGTGCAGGTTGATGTGCATCGCATCGACGCCAAGGTCGCCGGGGCGCACGCGGCCGACGATCGCGTTGAAGTTGGCGCCGTCGCAGTAAACGAACGCGCCCGCCGCGTGCACCGCGTCGGAAATCGCCTTCATGTCGCGTTCGAACAATCCGCAAGTGTTTGGATTGGTTATCATTACCGCCGCCACATCGGGGCCCAGGCGGGCCTTCAGCGCGGCCAGATCGACGCGGCCGTCGGCGTTCGCGGGGATGTCTTCGACGGCATAACCGGCAAAAGCGGCGGTCGCGGGGTTGGTGCCGTGCGCACTTTCGGGCACCAGAATAACCTTCCGGCTGTCCCCGCGGGCTTCCAGCGCAGCCCGAATCGCCAGGATTCCACACAGCTCGCCATGCGCCCCGGCCTTGGGGCTCATCGCCACCGAATGCATGCCCGTAAGCGTCACCATCCAGTGCGCCAACTGGCCGATCAGCTCAAGCGCACCCTGCACGCTCTGCACCGGCGCGAGCGGGTGGATGTCAGCGAATCCGGGCAGCCGGGCGAGCTTCTCGTTGAGGCGCGGGTTGTGCTTCATAGTGCACGATCCCAAGGGAAACAGCCCAAGGTCGATCGCATAATTCTGGCGGCTAAGCCGCGTGTAATGCCGCACCGTCTCGGGCTCGGACAGGCCGGGCAGGCCGATGTCGGCGGTGCGTTCGAGCCCGCCGAGCTTGCTCATTTTCGCCTCGACGTCAGCGATATCGACGCCCGTCGTATGCGTATCGCCGATCTCGAAGATCAGCGCCTCTTCCAGCATCAGCGCTCTGTTGCCGGTGCTGGTGGGCGCTTCGTGACGGCGCTCTTCGGTCATTTCGGGGCGCCAGCCGCTCTGATTGATGCTCATGCCAGCGCCTCCTGGAGCGCGGAGGCAAGCGTCTCGACGTCCTCCGCAGTGGTGGTTTCAGTGACGGCGACGATCAGGCCGTTGGCCAGCACGCCGTCGCCCGGATAGAGCCGGCCCAGCGACACGCCGGCGAGCACGCCACGCTCGGCGAGGTGCTGCACCAGCGGCCGGGCTTCCTTCGACAGCTTCAGCGTGAATTCGTTGAAGAAGGTCTCGTTGACCAGTTCGACGCCGGGCACCTGGGCGAGCCGCTCGGCCGCGGTGACGGCGCCGGCGTGGTTGACCATCGCCAGCTTGCGCAAGCCGGCCTCGCCGAGCAGCGTCATATGGATCGAGAAGGCCAGCGCGCACAGCCCGGAATTGGTGCAGATGTTGCTCGTCGCCTTTTCGCGGCGGATATGCTGCTCGCGGGTCGAGAGCGTGAGGACGAAGCCGCGCTTGCCCTCGGCATCGACCGTTTGTCCGCAGAATCGGCCGGGCATCTGGCGGATGTATTTTTCCTTGCAGCCCATCAGGCCGACGTATGGCCCGCCGAACTGCAGGCCGACGCCGATCGACTGCCCTTCGCCGACGACGATATCGGCGTCCATCTCACCCGGCGATTTGAGCGCGCCCAACGCGACCGGCTCGGTGACCACCGCGATCAGCAGCGCCTTGTTGGCGTGGCACGCGGCGGCGAGCTCTGAGAGATCGCCGATGCGACCGAGGATGTCGGGATATTGGACGACGACGCACGACGTGTCGCCGTCGATCCGGTCGATCAGGCTGACGGTGTCGGGCTCCGGCGTCAGCGTCGGCGCGGCGGTTTCCAGCACGTCGCCGGTGAACTTGGCCATCGTGTTGGCGACCGAGACATAATGCGGGTGCAGCCCCGAGGAGAGGATCGCCTTGCCGCGCTTGGTGATGCGCCGCGCCATCGTGATCGCCTCCCAGCACGCGGTCGAGCCGTCATACATGCTGGCGTTGGCGACGTCGGTGCCGAGCAGCCGCGCGACCTGCGTCTGGAACTCGAACAGCATCTGCAGCGTGCCCTGCGCGATCTCGGGCTGGTACGGCGTGTAGGCGGTGAGGAATTCGCCGCGCTGGATCAGGTGATCGACGGAGGCGGGGACATGGTGGCGATACGCGCCCGCGCCGAGGAAGAACGGCACGTCGCCGGCGACGGTGTTCTTGCGCGCGAGGGCGGAAAGATGCCGCTCGACCGCGAGTTCGCTGGCGTGGTTCGGCAGGTCGCGGATCGGGCCATCGAGGCGTGCGGCTTCGGGCACGTCGATGAACAGGTCGTCGATCGAGGACGCGCCGATGGTTGCGAGCATCGCGGTGCGGTCGTCGAGGGTGAGGGGCAGGTAACGCATGACGATTTCCCAAAATCGTCACCCCAGCGAAGGCTGGGGTCTCAGGCCGCGGGAGCGACGGCAATGGTGCCCCCGCGGCACGAGATGCCAGCGTTGACCTTCGGTCGCCCTCCGGGTCGCTGGCATGACGTCTGATTAAAGCTTCGCGACGAACGCCTCGTAGGCGGTCTCGTCCATCAGGCTTTCGAGCTCGCTCGGGTCCGACAGCGTGAGCTTGTACATCCAGCCATCGCCCTCTGCGTCATCGTTGACCAGGTTGGGCGTGTCGCCGAGATCGGCATTGCCCTCGATCACCGTGCCCGAGACGGGTGAATACACGTCCGACGCCGCCTTGACCGATTCGACCACCGCGGCTTCGTCGCCCTTGGTCAGCTCTTTGCCCTCTTCGGGCACGTCGACGAACACGATGTCGCCCAACTGGCCCTGCGCATAATCGGAAATGCCTACGGTGCCGGTGTCGCCATCGACATCGACCCATTCGTGATCTTCGGTAAAGTAACGGCTCATCTCACTTGCCTCCTGCACGGACGTAGCGGTGGGGAACGAATGGCATGGGCGCGACGGTCGCCTGGTGCGTCTTGCCGCGCTGATTGATCTGAACGACGGTGCCGACCTCGGCCATCGCGGCGGGCACATAGGCCATCGCGATCGGCGCACCGAGCGTGGGGGCGAAGCCGCCCGAGGTGACCTTGCCGACCGCCGAACCATCCTTGTCGAGCACGGCCGCGCCTTCGCGAACCGGCTGGCGGCCCTCGACGATCAGGCCGACGCGCTTGCTGACGGGGCCGTTTTCGCGTTCCATCAGGATGCGCGCGGCGCCGGGGAAATCGGCTGCCTCGCGGCGGCGCTTGCTGGCGACCGCGAAATTGAGC
>JBQCEK010000358.1:0-9304 GCA_051960335.1 Sphingomonas sp. | reverse complement strand
GCTTCTCCGAAGCGTCGCTGGTCAAGCGGCTAGAGGAATTGGGAATCGGGCGGCCGTCGACCTATGCCTCGACGATCCAGGTCTTGAAGGACCGAGATTACGTCCGCGTCGACAAGAACCGCTTTTTCGCCGAGGAGAGCGGGCGGCTGGTGACGGCATTCCTCGAGCGCTTCTTCGAGAAATATGTCGAATATGGCTACACCGCCGGCCTGGAAGACGAGCTCGACGAGATTTCGGGCGGCCGCGCGCAGTGGCAGGCGGTGCTCGACTCGTTCTGGCGCGACTTCAAGCCGCGCACTACCGAGGTGATGGAGTTCAAGCCGTCCGAAGTGACCGCCGAGCTCGACCAGTTCCTCGAACCCTATCTGTTTCCGGCCAAGGCCGACGGCAGCGACCCCCGGCTGTGCCCCAATTGCGGCACCGGGCGCCTCGCGCTGCGCGGCGGCAAGTTCGGCGCGTTCGTGGCGTGCTCGAACTACCCCGAGTGCAAATACACGCGCGCCTTCGCGCAACCGGGCGGCGAAGCGGGCGAATCGACGGGGCCGGAGACGCTGGGCAACGATCCCGATACCGGGCTGCCGGTCGAGCGCAAATCGGGTCGGTTCGGGCCGTATATCCAATTGGGTGAGGGCAAGGAGGCCAAGCGTGCCTCGATCCCCAAGGATATCGGCGAACTCGATCTGGAATGGGCGCTGAAGCTGCTGAGCCTGCCGCGCGTGATCGGCACCCATCCCGAAACCGGCCAGCCGATCGAGGCGGCGATCGGACGTTATGGCCCGTATCTGAAGCATGACGGCAAATATGCGCGGCTAGGCTCGACCGCCGAAGTGTTCGAGACCGGCATGAACGCCGCGGTGGTCAAGCTGGCGGAGGCCGCGGCGAACGGCGGGCGGCCGGCGCGCGGCGCGGCGCGCGAGCCGCTCAAGGTGCTCGGCAAACATCCGCGCACCGAGGCCGAGATCAAGCTGATGGAAGGGCGCTATGGCGCTTACGTCACCGACGGCGAGACCAATGCGACGCTGCCCAAGTCGATCGACAAGGATCAGCTGACGCTGGAGGAAGCGGCGCAGCTGATCGATGCGCGCGCCGCGGCGGGGCCGGCGAAAAAGAAGGGCAAGAAGCCCGCGGCGAAGAAGGCCGCGGCAAAAAAGGCGCCTGCCAAGAAGAAGGCTGCGGCTGCCAAGAAATGACCGTCACGGGCAGCGCGTGGTGACATCGCGTGCCGCAGAAGCGGTTGGTCGCTCGAGACCCCAGCTTTCGCTGGGGTGACGATGATTGGCTCAGGCCGCGCGGCGGGCCGTGAGACTAAGCCAGTCGCGGGCGGCGCGCTGAGCGATCGCGATTTCGCGCGCGCTCATGTCCTCGGCGATTTCGGCGCGGCAATGCTGCGCGTCCTCGCTGCCGGCGACCGCCGCCAGATTGAACCATTTATGCGCCTCGACCAGATCGACCGCGCCCCCGCACGAGCCGCTGGAATAGATCATGCCGAGATCGTACAGCGCCCGCGCATCGCCGCGCGCTGCATCGCGCAACCGGCTTTCGATCAGAAACGTTGCGCTTTTCAGGCTGTTGCCCATGTCGCACCCCTTCATTGCCCACCTGTTGCGGACACTTTGGCGCGATCGCCTCAACAAATGGTTAACGCGCGTCTAACCTTGTTGCGCGTCCTCGATCGGAATGGTGTCGATCAGCCGCGTGCCGCCGATTTTCGCGGCGGCAAGCAGCCGGCGCGGACGGCCGGCATCGGGCATCGGGGCCAAGCTCTCGGCATCGACCATCGCGACATAATCAACCGAATCGAAGCCGCCGGCGATCAGCGCGGCACGCGCCGCCTCCAGCGCCTCGCCCGGATCGTCGCCGCGCCCGATCGACCGCGCCGCGACGCCGAGCGCCCGCGGCAGCGCCACCGCGCGGGCGCGATCCTCATCCGACAGATAGAGATTGCGCGACGACAGCGCGAGGCCATCGTCATCACGCTGGGTCTGCACGCCGACGATATCGATATCGAAATCCAGGTCCGCGACCATGCGGCGGATCACCGTCAACTGCTGGAAATCCTTGTTGCCGAACAAGGCGACATCGGGGCGGACCTGATTGAACAGCTTGGCAACGACGGTGGCGACGCCATCGAAATGGCCCGGCCGAGCCGCGCCGTCCAGCACCTCGCTGATCCCGGCGAGCGAGACATTGGTCGCGAAGCCGGCCGGATACATCACCTCCACCGGGGGCATCCACAGCAGATCGCAGCCGGCATCGGCGAGCATCCGCGCGTCCGCGCCCTCCCGGCGCGGGTAGCGATCGAGATCCTCGTTCGGGCCGAACTGCTTCGGGTTGACGAAGATCGACGCGACGATCCGCGTCGCGGTGCGCTTCGCTTCCTCGATCAGCGCCATATGCCCGGCGTGCAGCGCGCCCATCGTCGGCACCAGGGCGATTCGCTCGCCGCTGGCGCGGAAACCGGCCGTCGCTTCCCTCAGCGCCGCCAGATCACGGATGGTTTGCACGCTTTCGCCCCCTTCGATACAGACGGGCGGCCTTCTATGGGGGGCGGGGACACCGATCAACAGAGGATCACACGGCTTGTCGCACGGGCAGGAAAAGACCCACGTCATCGTCTTCGCCAACGAAAAGGGCGGCACGGGCAAGTCTACCACCGCGGTGCATGTCGCGATCGCGCTGGCCGCGAAGGGCGCGCGCGTCTCCGCGCTCGATCTCGATCACCGGCAACGGACGCTGGGGCGCTATCTCGACAATCGCGCCGCGACGATCGCGCGGACCGGGCGGTCGCTGCCGATGCCGCGCCACGAAACGCATGACGGGGCGAGCGAGGCGCGTTTCGACGAGCAGTTTTCCCGGCTTTCCGACGGCATCGACTATCTGGTGATCGACACGCCCGGCCGCGATGATCACTTCGCGCGCGCCGCAGCGCAACGCGCCGATACGCTGGTCACCCCGATGAACGACAGTTTCGTCGATTTCGATCTGATCGGGCAAGTCGATCCCGATACCTTCAAGGTGACGCGGCCGAGCTTTTATTCCGAACTGATCTGGGACGCGCGCAAGGCCCGCGCCAAGGCGGACGGCTCGACGATCGACTGGGTGGTGCTCAGAAACCGGCTTCAGCATATCGAGGCGCGCAACATGCGCCGCGTGGCGGGTGCGCTCGACCAGCTGGCGAAGCGTGTCGGCTTCCGCATCATCCCCGGATTAGGCGAGCGCGTGATTTACCGCGAGCTGTTCCCCGCCGGGCTGACGATGATCGATGCGAAGGAATTCGGCGAAATGGGGCTGGCGCATGTCGCCGCCCGGCAGGAATTGCGCGAGATGATGAACGGCCTGGCGCTGCCCGAGCCGACGATGGCGTTGTTCGCCTGATGGAAAAGTTTCTCTTCCTGGCGGTGGTGGCGGTGGCGGCATGGTATTGGTTGCGGCCCCGGCGACGCCTGCACCAATCGCTGGATCAGGCCGAAGCGCGCGCGATCCTGGGCGTCGCGGCCGATGCCGATGCCGACGCCATTCGCGCCGCGCACCGCCGGCTGGTCGGCGCGGTGCATCCCGATCGCGGCGGTTCGGCTGAGCTTACCCGGCGCATCAATCTGGCGCGCGACGTCTTGCTCTCGCGCGCGATCGATTGAACCTTTCCGGGGCGCGCCGGTTTGGCGAACGACCCTTGCAGGAGCCTTTGATGACGCACCGTTTCGATTCCACCTCCCTACGCGAATATGATATCCGCGGCATCGTCGGAAAGACGCTTGGCCCGAAGGATGCGGAAGCGATCGGGCGCGGCTTCGCCACGTGCGTCCGGCGGGCCGGGGGCACCCGCGTCGCGGTCGGCTATGACGGGCGCACCTCCTCGCCCGAGCTCGAACGAGCGCTGATCGCCGGCCTGACCGCCAGCGGCGTCAGCGTCGTGCGGATCGGTATGGGGCCGACGCCGATGCTCTATTACGCCGAGGCGACGCTAGAGGTGGACGGCGGCATACAGATAACCGGCAGCCATAATCCCGCCGAATATAACGGCTTCAAGATGGTGCTTCAGCACCGCCCGTTCTTTGGCGAGGACATCCAGAAGCTGGGCCGGATGGCCGCGGACGGCGATTGGGACGAGGGCGAGGGCGACGTCACCGATTACGACATCATCGATTCCTACGTCGATCGGCTGATGGTCGGCTATGCCGGCGGCAGCTACCGGATCGGCTGGGATGCCGGCAACGGCGCGGCCGGCCCGGTGATCGAGAAGCTGGTCAAGCTGCTGCCGGGTGAGCACCATACGATCTTCACCGATGTCGACGGCAATTTCCCCAACCATCATCCCGATCCCACCGAAGAGAAGAATCTGGCGGACCTGAAGCGCCTCGTCGCCGAGAACAGCCTCGATTTCGGACTGGCATTCGATGGCGACGGCGATCGGATCGGCGCGATCGACGGCCAAGGCCGTGTAATCTGGGGCGATCAGCTTCTATCCATTCTGGCTGTTCCTGTTCTGAAGGAGGAGCCCGGCGCGACGATCATCGCCGATGTGAAGGCCAGCCAGATGCTCTACGATCGCATCGCCGAGCTGGGCGGCACGCCGGTGATGTGGAAAACCGGCCATTCGCTGATCAAGACCAAGATGAAGGAAACGAACGCGCCGCTGGCCGGCGAGATGAGCGGGCACATCTTCTTCGCGCACGATTATTACGGCTATGACGATGCGCAATATGCCGCCGTCCGCCTGATCCGCGCGGTCCATATGATCGGCCAGTCGATGACCGAGATCAGAAGCGCGATGCCCGAGCTGGTCAACACGCCCGAAATGCGCTTCCAGGTCGAGGAGAGTCGCAAATTCGCTGTGGTCGATGAAGTGCTCGATCGGCTGGAGACGGAAGGGGCCGAGGTCAATCGCACCGATGGCGCTCGCGTCAACACCGCCGACGGCTGGTGGCTGCTGCGCGCATCGAACACGCAGGACGTGCTGGTGGCGCGCGCCGAATCGACGTCGCGCGAGGGGCTCGACCGCCTCGTCGCCCAGATCGACGACCAGCTTGCGAAGTCGGGGATCGAGCGGGGGCCGCAAGCCGGCCATTGAGCCGGCGCCGGTTCGCGACAACAAGGGTGGCAATCCGGGGCCAAAGCGCCCATTTTGACCGGCATGTCTTCCCCGCAGATCATTCGCGTCATCGACCTGGAAACCACCGGCCAGGCGCCGCCCGCGCACGGCGTATGCGAAATCGGCTGGCAGGATGTGGCGCTATCGGACAGCGGCCGGTGGGAATTGATCGGCGACGGCGGCTCGATCCTGGTCAATCCCGGCCGGCCGATTCCGCCGATCACCCAGGCGGTGCATCATATCCTCGACGAGCAGGTCGCGGAGGCGCCGTGGTGGCATGATGTCGCGCGCCAGGTGCTCGATCCCTGGCCGCGGCGGATCGCGCTCGCCGCGCATCGCGCCGATTTCGAGCAGAAGTTCTGCACGCCGCCGCTGACCCGCGGTGCGGACTGGATCTGCACGTGGAAATGCGCGCTTCGGCTATGGCCCGACAGCCCGAGCTTTTCCAATCAGGTGCTGCGTTATTGGCGCAAGCCCGAGGGGTTGATCCACGAACGCGGCCTGCCGGTGCACCGCGCGTATCCGGACAGTTACGTGACCGCGCACCATCTTCGCGACATGCTGAACGAGGCGAGCGTCGCGCAGCTGATCGAATGGTCCAACCTGCCGGGGCTGCTGCCGCGTGTGCGCAACGGGCCCGATCGCGGCAAGGATTGGCGCGAGCTTGCCGACGATTCGCTGATCGATTTCGCGCATGATCGCGATCCCGACGTTCGCTACACGGCCGAGCAGGAAATCGCGCGGCGGCAGGGCGGCGGCGCCGCGGGTCGGCAGACGCTGCAGGGCGCGCTGCTCTAGGACGCGGAGAAATCCGCCCGTTCTTGATGTCGATCAACAGCATAGCGCTTTGCAACGGCAGCGAAATGACATAGCTCCTGCCGCATGTCGCAGTCGATCCTAGGGCGTATCTCCTCGTCGACCGACTGGGTGCGGCGGTTGCTGTTCGTAGCGATGGTCGTCGGCTTCACGGCGTTGATCGCTGTCGCCGCTGCGACGGCGTTGCTGGTGTCAAAGAACCAGCAGCACATCGCCGAGGTGAATCATACCTATCTGGTCGAGCAGCATATCGCGGCCTTTCGCCTGTCGCTTGAACGCGCCGAAACCGCGCGGCGCGGCTATATCGTCGAGTCCTCCCCGCGTTTTCTCGCCAATTACCGCAGCGCCGCGATGCAGATCGCGCCGCGCCTTGATCTGTTGCAGCGCCTGACGGCGGACAATCCCGATCAAACGCGCCGGATCGCCGCGCTTCGCGTGTTGACCGGTCACGTCGCCGCGCTCAGCGCGCGATCGAACGATTTGGTTTCGAGCCGGCAGCTCGGCACGGCCGCGCGGATCTTCCACGACGACGACGCCGTCGAAACGCTGGAGAAAATTCGCGTGGTGACGAGCGCCATGACCAGCGAGGAGCATCGGCTGCTCAGCGAACGCGATGCGCGCCTGCGCGCGAGCATCACGACGTTCTATATCGTCCTCGGTTTTGCCGGCTTGTTGATCGTTCTCGTCGCGGCGATTTCGCTGGCGACGGTGTTGCGCTTCACGCGGGATCTCCAGACGTCGAACGATCGGTTGCGCGATTTCGCCGATTCCCTGGAGGACGCCGTGGCCGAGCGGACGACCGAGCTCACGCGCGCCAATGAGGAAATCCAGCGCTTCGCCTATATCGTCAGCCACGATCTGCGCGCGCCGCTCGTCAATGTGATGGGCTTTACCGCCGAACTCGATACCTCCACCAAGGCGATCGCCGACCTGATCGAGCGCGCCGAGGCCGAGGCGCCCGATCTGTTGACCGAGGACGCGCGCATCGCCGCGACCGAGGATCTGCCCGAGGCGATCGGATTCATCCGCAGCTCCACCGCCAAGATGGACGCGCTGATCAACGCGATCCTCAAGCTGTCGCGCGAGGGTCGTCGCGTGCTTGCGCCCGAAAAGCTCGATATGGGCGCCCTGATCGGCAAGATCGGCGAGACGCTGCGACACCGTCTCGACGAACGCGAGGCCGAGTTGATCGTCGATCACTCGCTGCCGGACCTCGTCGCCGATCGGCTGGCGATCGACCAGATCTTCTCAAACCTGATCGAAAATGCGGTTAAATATCTGCACCCTGGCCGTCCGGGCCGGATCGAGGTGCGGGGACGCACCGAGCATCGCCGCGCGATCTTCGAGATTGCCGACAATGGCCGCGGCATCGATCCGCGCGATCACCAGCGCGTGTTCGATCTGTTCCGCCGCTCCGGCGTGCAGGATCAGCCCGGCGAAGGCATCGGCCTCGCTCATGTGCGCGCGCTGGTTTACCGGCTCGGTGGGGTGATCGACGTGGCGTCGGAACTTGGCAAGGGCACCACGTTCCGCCTATCGCTACCCCTTGTTTTCAGCCAGATCCAGGAAGAGCCGAAATGAATGACCACCGCTCCGTATCGATCGTGATGATCGAGGACGACGAAGGCCACGCCCGGCTGATCGAAAAGAATATTCGCCGCGCGGGCATCCTCAACGACATCAAGCATTTCATGGATGGCACTTCCGCGCTCGACTATCTTTACAATCACAAGGATGGGCCGGCGCTCAATGGTCCAGCGCTGGTGCTGCTCGATCTCAACCTGCCCGATATGAGCGGCACCGACATCCTGGCCAAGATCAAGGGCGCCGGCGCGTTGAAGCGCACCCCCGTGGTCGTGCTGACGACAACCGACGACAAGGTGGAAATCCAGCGCTGCTACGATCTGGGCTGCAACGTCTACATCACCAAACCGGTCAATTACGAGAATTTCGCCCAGGCCATCCGCCAGCTCGGCCTGTTCCTGTCCGTCATCCAGGTTCCTGAAGTCGAGGGCTGAGTGTCGAGTTCGCCGCGCGTATTGTACATCGATGACGACGCCGGTCTGCGGCGATTGGCCGAGCGATCGCTCGGGCGGCGCGGCTATGACGTGACGCTGGCCGAAAGCGGCGTCGAGGGGGTCGCGCTGGCGGCCAACGACAGCTTCGATCTTGTCGCCGTCGATCATTACATGCCGGGCATGGACGGGCTGGAGACGCTCAAGAAATTGCGCGCGCTGCCGGCGCCGCCGCCGGTCGTTTACGTCACGGGATCGGAAGAAGGCAGCGTCGCGGTCGCCGCGTTGAAGGCGGGCGCGGCGGATTATGTCGTCAAGTCGGTCGGCTAGGATTTCCTCGATCTGCTCGGCAACGCTTTCGAGCAGGTTCTGGATCGGTCATCGCTCGAGGCGGCGAAGCACGAGGCGGAGGAACAGCTTCGCGCGAGCAACGCCCGGCTGGAAACGCTGCTGCGGGAGGTCAATCACCGCGTCGCCAACAGCCTGCAGCTGGTGTCTGCGCTGGTGCAGATGCAATCGAACGGCCTGACCGACGAAGCGGCGAAGCACGCGCTTCAGGACACGCAGCGCCGCATCGCGGCGATCGGGCAGGTCCACCGGCGGCTCTACAGCGCCGACGACGTCGAAAGCGTCGATATGCGCGATTATCTGTCGGCGCTTGTCGATGAACTCGCGCAGACCTGGTCGAGCGACGAATCGCCGCGCGCGCTGAAACTGGTGGCCGAGCCGATCCGCCTGCCCACCGATCGTGCGGTATCGCTGGGCGTGATCGTCAACGAGCTGGTGTCGAACGCCTGCAAATATGCCTATGCGCCCGAAACATCGGGTGAAATCCGCATCGAACTGGCGCGCGACGGAGACGATTATTTCATCCTAGCGGTGGAAGACGATGGCTGCGGCCTCGCTCCCGAGGCGCCGGCGCGCGGCACCGGGCTTGGCACCCGCGTGATCCGGGCGATGGCGCAGAGCCTGCAAAGCGCGGTGGAATACGATCCCACGCATCGCGGCGTCCGCGCCATCCTCAAGGCATCGATCGGCTGAGCCGGATCGGCGTCAGGCGGGTTTGCGGAATTTGTAGATGAACTGATCGGTGTGGCCGCGGATCGCGGGATCGAACACCTTCTTCATGTGATCGTCCGCCGGATTGGCGAGCAAGTCGCTCGATCCCACGAATTCGAAGCCGGCCGCCGTCACCTGTTGCTTGACGATCGCGGGATCGATCCGGTGCAGCGTATCGGTGTCCGCCATGCCGGAGCCGGCCGGCGCGGCGTGATCGACGATCAGCCAGATGCCGCCGGGTTTCAGGGCATCGAACACCGCCTTGTTGAGCACCGCCGGATCGACATGGCCCATGAACTTGTCGGGATAATCGTGGTAATTCTGC
>JBQCEK010000357.1:0-2632 GCA_051960335.1 Sphingomonas sp. | reverse complement strand
GCCGCGCGATCGGCGAGCAGCACCGGCGCGCAATCCGCCGTGAGGATGCCGAGCGCGAGGCCAGGCCGATCGGTGACCAACGCATCGCCGCGCGGGCGCAAGCGTTCGGCGATCGGCGATCGCACGGCCAGCGCGTCCGCCGAGTGGATCTGATAGAGCGTGACGAGCGTCGCGCCCGGCAGCACCGCTTCGCTGGCGCGGGCACGATTTTCGGCCACCGCCGCGGCATCGTCATCGGAGCCGATGCCGACGTTCAGGCCCGCATAATCCCCCGTCGAAACGCCGCCCTTGCGCCCCAGGAACCCGTGGGGCATGCCCTCCAGCGCCGCCGACCGGATCACATCGAGCGCGCTCACAGCCTCAGCCGCATGATTCGATCGTCGTCGATCGTTTCGCCGACGCGGAAATCGTAGCGCCCGATCTCCTCGAAGCCATGGCGTTCGTAGAACCGGCGCGCGCGGTGATTGTCGATATAGACGCTGAGCAACAGCTCCTCGTGCCCGGCGGCGCGGGCGGTTTCGATCGTCCAGTCGAGCAAGGCGGGGCCGACACCCTCCCCGTGCCATCCGCCGAGCACATAGAGCTGGTGAAGCTCGATCGACCCGGCGCTCCATTGGCCGGGAAAGGCGACGGGCCCCAGCTTGGCGAAACCGATGATCCGGCCGTCCTCCGTGGCGAGGTGGACAGTATAGGCGGGATCGCTCAGCTGCGACGGCAAGCCGCCAGCGCCGAACGTCGCGTCCAGAAAGGCAGCGAGATCGGCGGCGCGATAGAGCGTGCCGAAGGTTTCGGTGAAGCAGCGCTGCGCCATCATCGACAATTCGGCCCCGTCCCGGGGTGTCGCGGCGCGATAGACGATCATGCGAAGCCCGCCGGAACGGGCCAGGCCGGCGCGGTGATCGCCATCGCCTTGAACAAGCGCCCCATCTGATCGGGCGCGACCAGCCGCTGGCGGGCAGCGGCAAGATCGTCACCGCGATCGGGCGCGCCGCGGGCAAGCGACGCCGCCCGCGAATCGATCCCCAGCGCGAGCAGCAGCGCGCCTTGCTCCATTGGCCCATAGACACGAGCGCCTTGCGCCTCGGCCGCAGCCTTCAAGGTCGCGAAATCGACATGCGCGGTCAGATCCTGCTCGCCCGGCGCGTCGAACGGATTGGCGAAGCCGTGCGCGCGCACCGCCTGCAACGTATCGCCGATCGCTGGCCCTTCGTAGCCATAATCGATGACGATCGCGACGCCGCCTTGCGCGGCGAGCCGCTTCGCCAGAGCACCGGCGATCGCTACGCTCGCCGGCGCGGTTTCGATGATCGATCCCGCCGGCGCATCGGCAAGCGCGGACGGTATGATCTCATCCGGCACCGGCTTGCCGGCGATCGGCAGGAACAATGTGTCCTGGCAGGCGACGAGCCGCTCGCGCCAGCCGTCGCCGCCCTTGATCAGCTGCCGGATCGGCAAGGCATCGAAGAATTCATTGGCGACGACGAGCAGCGGCTGATCGTCGGGCAGCGTATCGAGCGCGTCATGCCACGTTGCATCGGCAATGCGATCGGCCTGCGCGGCGCGCAGCGCAGGGCTGGTCTCCACGAAATGCGCCGGAGGCTTCAGCCCCGCCTTGGCCATCGCGCGCAGCGCATCGACCGCCAGCGTGCCGCGGCCGGGGCCAAGCTCGACATAGGCGGCACACGGCCGACCGGCGCGATCCCATGTGTCGGCCAGCGCGAGCCCCAGCAATTCCCCGAACATCTGGCTGATCTCGGGCGCGGTGACGAAATCGCCATCCATGCCGAACGGATCGCGCGTCGCATAATAATGCGCATTCGCCGCCGCCATGAATTCAGCGATCGAAACCGGCCCGGCGAGCGTGATCGCGCGCGCCAGCCGATCGGAAAGACTGCCCGTTATCGCTTCGGCCTCAGGCGACGCTCTCACTCCCGGCGATCGGCTCGATCCGCTCGCGCCGCCGCTTGGCCGTCGCGACGAGCCAGAGGCCACCGACGATCATCGGGATGCACAGCACCTGGCCCATGTGGATGGTGTTGGCGAAGAACGTGCCGTCGAATTGCGCATCGGGCTCGCGGAAGAATTCGACGAAGAAGCGGAAACAGCCGTAGCCGATCAGGAAAATGCCGGTCAGCTTGCCGGGATCGTAGCGCGATTTGGTCCGCCAGAAGAACCACCACAGGATCGCGAACAGCGCGATCCCTTCGAGACCCGCTTCGTAGAGTTCGCTCGGATGCCGCGCCGGCTCGATCATCCCGGCGGGTACGGTATGGGGGAACACGATCGCCCAGGGCACATCGGTCGGCTTGCCCCACAATTCGCCGTTCACGAAATTCGCAAGCCGCCCGAAAAACAGCCCGAACGGCACGCAGCAAGCGACATAATCATGGATGCGCAACCAGTTGAGCCCCTGTCGCCGCGCGAGCAGGATCATCCCGATCGACGTGCCGATCACCCCGCCGTGGAACGACATGCCGCCATCCCAGAGCCGGAAGATCTCAAGCGGATGAAGAAACATTTCGGGCGCGTAGAAGATCACATAGCCGATCCGCCCGCCCAGGATGACGCCAAGCGTCACATAGAACACCAGATCGTCGGCATGCCGCCTCGCCATCGGTGCGCCGGGCTGATC
>JBQCEK010000356.1:0-3360 GCA_051960335.1 Sphingomonas sp. | reverse complement strand
GTGAAGAGCGCCTTGGACAAGGTGCCCTGCAATTGCCACAGCTTCGAGTTCGAATTGGTGACGTTGGTCGGGGCGATGTAATCACGCATTTCCTGAGTGTTGAGGGACGGATCGACGAAATTGTACGACCCATCATTAATCACATCCAAGAGACGCTGCGCGACAAGATAGTTCTTGTTCGTAACCTTCAGATCGACCTGCGAATAGGTTCCATTGAAGTCATAGTTCCAGCCTTGCCCGAACGAGCCCGAGATACCGCCCGAGAGGCGATAAGTCTTGGCATCGGTTGCGGTTTCACGCGGCTGATCATAGCGATAATTAAGGCGCGCTTCGTCACCCGCTGCTGCAAACGGATTGTTCGGATTGAGCGTTCCGTTCGCAGCGGTGCAGGCCACGGTCGTCCCACGCGGGCATACATATACCGGCAGGAGCACCGGGCTCAGCGTGAACTGCGTTCCGCCAGCCGCAGTCTGCCCTGCGAAGGTCAGAGGCGAAATGGTCCCGGTGGTCTTGGTTTCGTAGAAATTGCCCATCAGATAGGCTTGGGCATTGCTGCCGACATTTGCCGTCACGTGCGCAGTCGCACCCCAGCGGGTGATCTCAGGAATTTCCTCGAGATAATCATGGACGTTGTCCTGCGAGCATACCAGCGATCCGGTCGGCGTCCCAGCCGCAGCAGCCTGCGCCAGCTGAGCCGCTGTCAGAGTGATCGGCTTGAGATCGCGGCAACCCGCCGCCGGGTTCAGCAACTGAAATTCAGAACCGGGAACCGGAGCGCCATGCAGATACGGCCGCACAACGGGCACGCGAGTCGAGCCGAGGCCAGCAAAGGTGCCGTCGGCCTGAACGCCGTTTACGGTCTCATTGGGCAAGCACGAACCCGCTGCGTTGCAGATACCGCTATAATCGTTGCTGTTCCACGGATAACCACGATCCTTAGCATAAAGCGCGTCATTGTGCTGATATTCCGCGCCAACATAAACGTTGAAGCCCTGCTCGCTGAGCTTACCATAGCCGGCTGTGAAATCAGCGCGCTGCTCGCCAGCGTCGCCGCGCTGCGAGATCCCCGCCGACGCATTGGCATGGACGCCCGTAATCTCTTTCTTGACAATCACGTTGACCACGCCGGCCACCGCGTCCGCGCCGTAAGTCGATGAGGCGCCATCCTGCAACACATCGACCTTGTCGACGATTGCTTCGGGAATCGTGTTCAGGTCGACGAAGCTGCGCTGCCCGTCGTCGCCCAGCGGATAGATCGCCGAACGTTGACCGTCGAACAGGGTCAGTGTGTTGCCAGTCGTGAGGCCGCGCAGCGACACCGCGGTCGCACCGGAGGAAAAGCCGAAGCTGTTCCACGCGCTGGTGATGGTGCCGGCACCGTTCGCCGGAATGGTCTGCAGCGCGCTGGCGATCGTGTTCTGGCCACGCGACATGAAATCCGCCGAAGACAGCGTGGTGATCGGCGCAGCGGTAGCCGTCGAGCTGTTGCGGATCAGCGTACCCGTAACGACAATGTCGTCGCCCGTGGTCGAAGCCTGCGCGGTATCAGCGGGCGCAGCCTGCGCGGTATCAGCGGGCGCAGCCTGCTGATCCGCGGTATCCGTTTGCGCAAAGGCGGGCGCGGAAACCAGCACGAGGCCAAGAACGACCGGCGCTGCGCCGGCCTTCAGGCCACGAAGAAAATGTTGCTTGGCCAAGAGGAGCTCCCTTTCTGCTCTCTGAATTGAACGACAGGCTAACACCATGTCGCAATGTCGCCTGATTGCGCTCGCGCTTCCGCGGTGTAAATGCGGAAATCACGTTTTTCCGCCATTTCCCGACATGGTGTATCGAAATTGCAACAGGAATATCGCTCGATAACATTGGCGGTTTCGTCACCGATTTCCGTGCCGGTCCGCGTCCGCCGCGACAAATAGTAGAGCAAAGACCTACGTCGAGGTGCGGTCGCGCTCCAGCGTCACGAAGGCATAGCCCGGGCGGTCACTTTCCGCAGCCGTCTCCTCGCGCCGCGTTTCCCGCCAGCCGCCAAAGGCCGGCACCGCCGTGTCGCCTTCCGGCGCGGCGTGGACTTCGGGGAGTTCGATCCGATCGGCACGGCCGAGGACCAGCGCGACGATCTCGGCGCCGCCGATCACCGCCACCTCGCCGGGGCCGGCGCACGCCAGCGCTTCGTCGAGCGAGTGCGCCACCTCCGCCCCTTCCGCGCGCCAGGCGCGATCACGCGTCAGCACGATATGCCGTCGGCCGGGCAACGGCGCGGGAAAGCTCTCGAACGTCTTGCGGCCCATGATCATCGGCTTGCCCATCGTCAGCGCCTTGAACCGCCGGAGATCGGCCGGCAGCCGCCACGGCAGATCGCCATCGCGCCCGATCACCCCGTTATCGGCGCGGGCAAGGATGATGGTGATCGTCTGCGCTGCGGTCATGGCGAAGCGCTATGCGCCAGGCGGCGCTGGCGCGCCAGTCACGGCGCGCGCGCCGCAACGGTCGATTGAAGGCACGCGATCAGCGCGCGGGCGTGATCGATCGGCCAATGCGCGTCGAGCTTGAGCAGCATCGCCGCCAGCGTCGCGACGATGATCGTCTTGCGCGTCTCTTTCATCGCCCGCTTCTCCCTGCGTCCAGCTTATGACTACAGCTGTAGTCGATAGACGCTGAACGCCGGCTGAACTGGCGGAAAATCAAACGGCGACGGCCGCCTTGATGTGCGGCTGGGCGACGTAATCGTGCAGCACGAAATCGTCCTGTTCATAAGCATCGATCGCATCCGGCCGCCGCCGGATTTCGAGCCGGGGCAACGGGCCGGGGGTGCGCGTCAACTGCTCGCGCGCCTGATCGACATGATTGAGATAGAGGTGGCAATCGCCGCCGGTCCAGATGAAATCGCCGACCGCCAGATCGCATTGCTGCGCCAGCATGTGCGTCAACAAGGCATAGCTGGCGATGTTGAACGGCACCCCCAGGAAGATATCCGCCGATCGCTGGTACAGCTGAAGCGAGAGCTTACCATCGGCGACATGCGTCTGGAACAGGCAATGGCACGGGGCCAGCGCCATCGCGTGCAGCTCGCCGGGGTTCCAGGCGGTGACGATCTGACGGCGCGAGGCGGGTTGCGTGCGGATCTGGGCGATCAGCTCGGCGATCTGATCGATATGGCGGCCGTCCGCCGCGGCCCAGTCGCGCCATTGCTTGCCATAGACCGGGCCGAGATCGCCCGCCGCATCGGCCCATTCGTCCCAGATGCTGACCTTGCGATCATTGAGCCAGCGGACGTTCGTGTCGCCGCGGAGGAACCACAGCAGCTCGACTATGATCGAGCGAAGGTGGAGCTTCTTCGTCGTCAGCAGCGGGAAACCGTCG
>JBQCEK010000355.1:0-13016 GCA_051960335.1 Sphingomonas sp. | reverse complement strand
AACGACAAGAGCCAGTGGCTATTGCCGATACCAGTTCAGCAACAAGGCACGCATATCACCGCCTATCCGGGTTTCGACCCAGGCACCGGAACGCTTGCCGGGCCGGACACGCGCCGCGGTGTGCTGGACGATGGTGAGCGTTATGATCTGGACGACGGACGCGGCGCCAGGATCGGCAATCTCGGCGCCAATCTCGAACTGCGCGTTGGCGACGGCTTGACGCTGCGCGACAAGGCGAGCTGGCTGAGCGGCCACGCCGACACGACAGGTCTGGTGTCGAGTGACGTTGCCCCAAGGAGCGCTGCCGATTACGCCGCCGCGCTCGGCGGCACGATCGCCTCGTTGACCGATGCGGCCACCGGCATGCCGGTTTCGCCGGATCAGCCAGTCGTCGAAGCGGGCGTGTGGAAAGTACGCAAGCGGATCGCCGCTTACGTCAACGACGCGACCCTGGAATGGAAGTCGGGGCGCAACAAGGCGACCGCCGGCCTCTACACGACACGATTTTCATCGCGCGACCACTGGAATACCGGCAACGATCTGTTGCTGACGGCGACCCCGTACGCAAAGCGCCTCGATCTCACGCTCGCAGACGGCCGCGTCGTGACGCGCAACGGCTTCTCGAGTGGCGGCAGCTTCCCAGTGAACGCCGATTACGTTGGGCGCGACACCGCGCTGTATGCGGTGGACGAATTGCAGGTAAACGATAGTCTGCGCCTTGACGGCGGGCTGCGCTACCAGGATCACCGCGTCCACGGCTCGATCGAAGGCACCGCGCTGGCTGGCCCCGGCGGCCTCGATGGCGATCCGGCAACGCTCTACGACAATGCCGATGTCGTGCTCGATGGCAGCTGGCGGCAATTGCGCTATCGACACCACGCCTGGTCATGGACAGCGGGCGTCAACGACGATCTCACCGGGCGGCTATCGATCTTCGCCCGCTTCAGCCGTGGAAACAGCTTTCCATTCTTCGATAATTTGCGCGACGGGCTGGACGTCGCGCCTCGGATCGACACTTATGAAGGCGGCCTCAAGCTCACCAGTCGCCCGATCAGCCTCTATGGCACGCTTTTCCACAACAGCTTTCAAGGCCTTGCCACGACCGTCATCACCAATGGCGCACCGCTCGCCTCGATCGGCGGCGCTCGCGCGACGGGCATCGAGCTCGAAGGCGAAGCACGGCCTGCCCCGCGCGTGTCGATCGCATTTTCGGGCAGTTGGCTCGACGCGCGCTATCACGATTTCTACGCCGACGGCGGCGCCACCGATCTGACCGGCAACCGCGTTCAGCGCCAGCCCGAATGGCAATGGCGCGTGACGCCCGCCTATAAAACCAGCATCGACGGCCGCGCAGCGCGCGCCTCGCTGACCCTCGCCTATATGGGGGCGCGCTTCTCTGACGTGCAGAACCAGCAGATTCTACCCCATTTCTACACGCTCGACGCCGCGGCCTCGATCGAACTGACGCCGCGGCTTCGACTCCAGGCCAACGCCACCAACCTGACGAACACGATCGGGCTGACCGAGGGCAACCCGCGCATGCTGGGGTCGCAAGGCAATGGCGCGATTTTCGGGCGACCGATCCTCGGGCGCTCGGTCCAGCTCAGCGCAAGCTACGGGTTCTAGATGATGTTGCTCCGCCAGGCCTCGCCGCGCAGCCCGCCCTGATTTCCAGGGTTCGACACGATTGATCAAACCAACGGCGAAGCCCGCTTCGCCAAACGAAGCCACTTGCCCAACGCAATCATAGAAAAATCACAGGAAGGACCCCCCAATGACTCGTTCCAGAATTGCAACCACGCTCGCCGGTTTGCTGGCGGGCAGCGCGCTTGCCGTCCCCGCTTTTGCACAGGATGCAGCGCCGGCCCCAGCCCCGGCTGCGCCCGCTGCCGACCAGGAAGTGCAGCCCGATATCGTGGTGACCGGCACGGCGGACCGTGCGGGCATCCGAAAGCTCGATGCGAGCTACTCGATTTCATCGGCCACCGCCGAGCAGATCCGCGAAGTGCAGCCAACGTCGACCGCAGACCTCCTCAAGATCGTTCCCGGCGTTTGGGTAGAATCTTCAGGCGGCGTCACCGGCGCGAACGTCTTCATCCGCGGCTTTCCGTCGACCGGCGACGCGCCGTTCCTGACGGTCGAGATGGAAGGATCGCCGATCATCGCGCCGTCATCGCTTTCGTTCCTTGAAGACAGCTCGATTTTCCGCATCGACGATACCGTCGAGCGCGTCGAGGTGCTGCGCGGCGGGCCGAGCCCGATCTTCGCGAATGGCCAGCCCGGCGCCACCACCAACTTCATCCTCAAGCAGGGAACGCCGACGCCGCACCTCAGCCTGCGTGCGACCTACGGCACGGAGGGCCAGTATCGCGGCGATTTCGTCGCGCAAGGCCCGATCGACGATAGCACCACTTACATGATCGGTGGCTTCTATCGTTACAGCGACGGGCTGCGCCACACCGGCTTCACCGGCGATCTCGGCGGGCAGATCACCGCCAATCTCACGCACAAATTCGCGGACGGCGAAGTGAGCGTTTACGGCCGTTACCTCGACGACAAGAACGCGTTCTACACGCCGATGCCGCTGCTCCAGGATAGCGACGGCTCGTTCCACACCTTCGACGGATTCGATGCCCGCACCGATACGCTCGTCGGCAAGGAAATCGAGCATACACAGATCGAAGTCGGCCCGAGCGTCAATGGTGGCCCGACGCAAAAGAAGGACGTCGATCTTTCCGACGGCCGCGGTGCGAAGATCTACACTTTCGGCAGCACCTTCAACTATGATTTCGGCGCCTTCCAGGTGCAGAACAACATGAACTTCTCGAAGGGCGATGCAAACACCTTCGCTTTGTTCACCGGCGACAATCCGCAAACCGTGGCGCAATATCTGGCTGGGGCTGGCGGCCCGGGCTCCGTTACCTACGCGGATAGCGGGACCGCGCTATCGCCCGATCAGGAAACCATCCAGGCCGGGATCTGGGCGGTGCAGAAACACATCCGCAGCTTCACCGACGAGCTGAAGCTGTCGAAGGAGATCTTCGCGGGCAACACGCTGACGCTTGGCGGTTATTACGCCAATGTCCACGATCACGATGTCTGGAATCTGGGCAACAACATCCTGCTCGCTCTCGAGCCGCAAGCGCGCGTGCTCAACGCGACGCTGAACGACGGCACGATCCTCACTCGTGACGGCTTCACCACCGGCAACAGCTATGACGTCAATGCCCGCTATACGAGCAGCAATGTCGCGGGCTACCTGTCCGACGAATGGAAGCTGGGCAAGCTGCGCCTCGACGGTGGCGTGCGCGTGGAACACACCAAGCTGCACACCGTGTTCGAGAACAGCTCGACGGGGGATCTCGATGGCAATCCGCTGACGGCCTATAACAACAACGCCGCCTATCTGAACGGCACCTACACCGTCGCCGGCTACCACAAGACGCAGGTATCCTGGACGGCGGGCGCCGATTACGCCTTCACGCCCCGCCTGAACGGCTTCATTCGTGCAAACGGCGGCGCATTGTTGCCTCAGTTCGACGATCTTCGCGGCAACCTCGGCTCGCTCGGCGACATCAAGCCGCAGACCGTGAAGCAATATGAAGTCGGTCTGAAGACATCGACCCCATTCTACGATCTCTATCTGACGGGCTTCTACAACCGCTTCCACAATCTGTTCTTCCAGGACATCCAGATCGTCAACGGTCAGGAACAGAACGTCACCGCCTTCGGTGGCTCTCGCGCCTATGGGCTTGAGTTCGATGGCGCCGTGCGGCCGGTGCGCGGGTTCGAAATCGCGACGCACGGAGTGGTCCAGAACGGCAAGTTCAAGGATTTCGGCGACAACACCGGCAATGACGTGAATCGGCAGCCGCGATTCATGGCCTCGGTCACGCCGTCCTACACGTTCGACACCGATTGGGGTCGGGCGCGATTGTTCGGCACCTATACGCATGTCGGCGATCGCTATGCCGATCGTGAAAACCTGCAGAAGCTCGGCAGCTATAACACGCTCGATCTGGGAGCGTCGGTTGATATCAACCAGCGCTTCTCGATCCAGGCGACTGTCGAGAACGTCACCAACACACTCGCGCTCACCGAAGGCAATATCCGCACGGCGACCGCTGGTAATACGAACGGCTATTTCCTGGGCCGGCCGATCTTCGGCCGTCACGCGACGATAACCGCCGCGGTGAAATTCTGATACCTCCCCCTGTCGGCCGGGTGGCCTAACCGCCCCCGGCCGACTCTTTTTCGATTGCAGGGTTCCGACGATGAAATCGACTGGCAAGGCATGGCTGCTGGCATTGGCCGCACTGGCGAGCGCGCCTGCGGCAGCGCGGCCGCAGCAGACGAATGCGGCGCGCGTGCTGCAGGTTTCAGCGCAGGCCAGGACGCCCGAGGACGTGTTCGGGCCACTGTTTCGCGCGGTTCAGCTCGCGCATGTCTTCCCCGACAACAAGACCTTTTCCGATATGGTCCCGCGACAGTCGCCGGACGCGATCCTTGCCGCCTATCGGCAACAGAACCCGACCGGCAAGGAGGCGCTCACCGCCTTCGTCGCGCGCTATTTCGTCGAACAGAATGGCGCCCCGGATAAGAATTTGGGGCTGCGCGCCCATATCCGCTCGCTATGGCCGGTCCTTGCGCGGGCGCCGCTGGCGGTAACGCCAGGATCGTCCGCGATTCAGCTTCCTGCTGCCTATGTCGTCCCCGGCGGGCGCTTCCAGGAGATCTACTACTGGGACAGCTATTTCACGATGCTGGGCCTGAAAGCCGACGGTCAGCAGCCGCTGATCGAATCGATGCTTACCGATTTCACCTCGCTGATCGAGCGCTTCGGCCACATTCCGAACGGCACCCGTACCTATTACCTCTCCCGCTCGCAGCCGCCGTTCTATGCGCTGATGCTCGATCTGTCGGCCGAGCGCGATCCGGCCATCGAAAAGCGCCGGCTCGCCGCCCTGCGCAGCGAATATGATTACTGGATGGCAGGAGCGTCGTGCCTCGATGCCTCCGGCGCCTGCCAGCATGTCGTGCGGATGCCCGACGGCAGCCTGCTCAATCGATATTGGGACGCGCGTGATACGCCGCGTGACGAATCCTACGCAGCGGACGTCGAAACCGCAAAGGCCGCCGCGCCGCGCCCGGCAGCGGAGGTCAATCGCGATCTGCGTGCCGGCGCGGAAAGCGGATGGGATTTTGGCTCGCGCTGGCTGCGCGACGGCAAGACGCTGGCGACGATCGACACGACGGAAATCGTGCCAATCGATCTCAACAGCTTGTTGTGGAAAATGGAAAAAGCGATCGCCAGCCGTTGTCGCACTGCGGGCGACACGGCGTGCGCCGGCGATTTCGATGCGCGCGCGGATCGTCGCGCAGCCGCGATCGCCAAATATCTGTGGGTGCCCAAGGAGGGCCGGTTCGCCGATTGGGATCGCACCACGCGCGCCCCTGCCCCGGTTTTGTCAATGGCGACGCTCTATCCGCTGTTTGTCGGCCTCGCGACGCCCCAGCAAGCGCAAGCAGTGGCTCGAACGACCGAGGCGAAGTTGCTCGCGCCAGGCGGTCTTCGCACCACGCTCAATCGCACGGGCCAGCAATGGGATGCGCCCAACGGCTGGGCGCCGCTGCAATGGATCGCCGTTTCCGGGCTCGACCGATACGGCGCCAAGCCATTGGCCAGAGCCATCGCCGAGCGTTGGATCACGACCGTCGACAGCGTCTATCGTCGCACCGGCAAGGTGATCGAAAAATACGACATCGAGCAACCGGGCGTCGGTGGCGGCGGCGAATATGCGGTGCAGGACGGTTTTGGTTGGACCAACGGCGTGGTCAGCGCAATGATCGATCGATATGGCATCGATCCGGACGCGTCACGCGGCGGCATCGCTCCCGTCAAACGATGGGCAAATGGCCGCGCCGATCACGCCGCAAGCCGCTCCACCTCGCCCGCCGCACCGTAAAGCGCTTCGGCATTGACGATCACGAAATTCTTGAGATCGGGTAAGCGAATGACCCGCGACTGGCGTAGCTGGGTCAGCTTGCGGCTTACGGTTTCGATGGTCAGCCCCAGGAAGTCCGCCATCTGCTGGCGCGACAGCATGATCTCCACCGGCTCGCCATCAGGCGTGCCGGATCGGCTGGCCATTTCGAGAAGAAACGTCGCCACGCGCTCCCCAGCCGATTTGCGCGCCAGGAGGATCATCCAGCGCCGCGCGTGATCGAGCTCGTCGAGCGCCCGAAGCAACAGGCCGTGCTGCAGTTCGGGATGATCGCTTGCCACCGAATCGAACACGCTTCGCCCGAACAGGCACAAGGTCGTGTCGGTCAACGCGGTGACGTTGCAGCCAGTCACCCGGCTGAACGGCCGCCCCACGAAATCGCCCGCAAATGCCAGCCCCAATATCTGTTCGCGACCATCGCTCATCGACGAGGTCAGTTTCAGCAAACCGGAACGTACGGTGCCCACCAGTGTCGCGTCATCGCCCTCCCACATCAGCGTTTCGCCGCGCCGAAGCGTCATCCGCCGCCCGCGCCGAAACAGACTATGGAGCGCGTCGCCGGAAAGATGAGAACAAACCGCGCGGTCGCGAACCGGGCAAGCCCCACAGGGCGAGCGGCGCTCGATCGCCTCGCCGCCGGCGGTGCTGACGGTTTCCATGTACATGCCCTCGCCCCCTCATTCATCCAACTGAATGAGCGGACCCTATTCGCAACGTCGTGGCTCCCGATATACGCGCTTTTACGCAGGCTTGCCCGAGCCGACGCCCTCTTGGCAGCTGGCGGCGTCGATCGTGCCGAAATCCCGGCGCGCGACGCCGATCGGCACGAGGGCGGTTGCGCAGTCTCGCAGCACGCGGCGGTGACTGGCGAAGATCAATCCCTGACCGGTGCGCTCAACGCGGGCCAGCAGGCGCACGCAAATCTGCTGTTCCAGCGCTGCGTCCATGCCCTCGGTCGGTTCATCCAGCAGCAGCCACGGCGCCGGCGCCAGGTAGGCGCGAGCGAGCGCCAGCCGTCGCCGTTCGCCGCCCGAAAGCGACGCGCCGTTTTCGCCAATCCAGGTGTCGAGGCCTTGTGGCAATCGGCGAACCCGATCCGCCAGCATAGCGTCATCCAACGCCCCCCATTGACGCGCCTCATCTGCCCGGGGGTCGGCGAGCGACAGATTGTCGCGCACCGTGCCAGACAGCATCGCCGCATCCTGAGGCATCCATGCAAACATCGCCCGCAGCGTTTCGGCCGGCGCGAACGCGATATCGAGCCCACCGATCTTCGCATCGCCAATTCGGCCAGGCCGGAGCGCGATCAATCGCTCGATCAAGCTGCTCTTCCCGCTTCCCGACCGACCATCGAGCAATATCCGATCGCCCGGAGCGAAAACGCGGCCGCCCATTTCGATGGTGGGCTGTAGATCGATCGCAACGCCCGGTTGCTCCGCTGATTCGAACAATTGATCCAGTCGCCTGGCCGCCTCTGCCGCCGCGCCGCGCTGCGCGAACTGGCGCAACATCGGGGTTAGACCATCGATCACCATCGCCGCCGCCAATCCCGCGAGCGCGGCGATCGCGGCCCCCTCCCGCGCGGCAAGCATCAGGGCGCCCGTCGCAGCTACGCCAATCGCGATCGCAGCGATCAGATCGAACCATCCGCGTGTATTGCTGTCCGTGATCCGCGCCTCGGCCAGCATCGCCCCGGCCTTATCAATCTCGGTCTCGGCCAGATGTTCGATCCCGTAGCAGCGCAATTCTGCTGCGCTCGCCAGCCATTCGCTCGCGGTATCATTGAAGTCGCTCGCCGCTTGCTGGACTTCCGCGCCGCGATTTTCCAACGCTTCGCCAAGGCCCCGCCCCATCCCGAGCACAACCAGAGCAACGGCGACGACAAAGATAGCCGCCGACCAGCCCGCGACGACTGCCAGCAAAGCGCCGAAGCCCAGCGCGGTCAATGCTCCCCAACGCGCCGATGCGAAGACGAGACGCGTTTCGAGCGCCTCGACATCATCGATCAATCGAGCGGTGGCATCCCCGTTCGACAGCGCCAACGCTCGCGTCGGGGGGGCACTTGCCACGGCGCGGAACAAGCGGGGACGGATCCGCGCCATAACGCTCAACGCGGCATCGTGCCCCGCGACACGCTCGCCATAACGCGCGCCGGTCCGCACGATCGCGAGCAGCCTGATCGCCACCGCCGGCAACAGATAGTTGAAGGCAAGCACTGTGGCGGCTCCTCCCGCACCGGCCAGCGCAGACGCTGTGATGAACCAGCCCGACAAGCCGAGCAGCGCGATCGATGCACCGGAAACCAGCGCTGCCAGCATTGCCGCTTGCCGGAAGCGCCAGCGCGAACCGCGAAGTTCGTGCCGTAACAGCATGCCAAGGGTCATTGCCCCTCAACTCCCAAATCGACGACCCGATCGGCAATGGCCGCAAGAGCCGGGCTATGCGTGGCGATGATCACGGTGCGCCCGCGGCACGCCGATCGAATGGTTTCGATCAGCGCCGCTTCCGATTCAGCATCGAGGTGTGCAGTAGGTTCATCGAGCAAGAGCAGTGGCGCATCTTTGAACAGCGCGCGCGCAAGCCCGATCCGCCGCCGCTCACCGCCCGAAAGGCCACTACCGCGCTGATCCAGGATCGTATCCAGCCCGAGCGGTCGCTTACCGAGGGCCGGCCCCAACCCCGCCGCCGCGGCGGCGCGCTCGATCGCCGCGCCATCGCCCTTGGGCGAAGCAAGCGCAATATTCTCGGCAATCGTTCCCGGAACCAGCAGGGGCGATTGGCCCGCCCAACCAGCGATCAGCGCAACGTCGTCGATTGCGCCAAGGTCGGCATCACCAACCGTTACGGTTCCTTCGGAGAGCGGCGCTAGTCCCAATAGAAGGTTGAGCACGGTCGATTTCCCGCTTCCCGACGGGCCGATCAGGGCGACCGTTTCGCCTTTGTCAATGACCTCCGAGAGGCTTTCGATCGCATGATCGGGGACGCCCGGATAGCGCACGGCTACACCGTCGAACACGATCCGTGGCGCAGCTTGCGATATCTCCAAACAGGTTCGCTGTGATCCTTCAGACACGACCAGTCGTTCAGCCGCCGTTTCGGCAAGCTGTCGATCATGGTAGGCGGCGGCCAGGCGTCGCATCGGCGCGTAAAATTCCGGCGCGAGAGCGAGAACGAAGAATGCGCGCGGCAGCGTCAACGTTTCGGGCGCCTCGAACGGAAGCAGGCCCAGCAGGTTGAAGCCGGCATAGACCGCGACCAGCGCCACGGACAGCGCCGCGAAGAATTCCAGCGCACCCGTGGACAGGAATGCGATCCGCAACACGTTCATCGTTCGATCGGCAACCGCTGCCGACGCGTCGCCGATCCGAAGCGTCTCACGCTCTTCGGCGCGAAAGGCAAACACCAGCGGCAATGCGCGGAGCCGATCGGCGAACAGGCCGGACAATCGCGACATCGCGGTGAACTGCCGCCGCGACTGGTCGGCCGCCGCGCCGCCTGCAAGCGCCATCGCAGCGATGAAGGGGATCAGCGTGCCAACCAGGATGGCCGCCGATACAGGGCTGGTGATCGCCGTGGCTGCAAGCACGATTAGGGGGCCGAGGGCAGCCGCGCGCCTGGCGGGCAGAAACCGGGCGACATGACCGTCGATGGCTTCCACTTCGCGGCCGACGGCATTGACCAGCTGCCCCGCGGTAACCGCCAGCGACAGGCGGCGATCCAATGCGGCCGTGACAACCGTCGCGCGCAATCCTTGTTTGGCTCGCGCCGCAGCGCGCGCGCCGATCCGCGCGGCCATCATCGACAGCACGCCGCGCGCTATCGCCGCCATCATCATCAGCGCAAGCCACGCCGGCCATCCGCGACCATCGCTCGCCAGCGCCGACACGGCCCCGGCCAACCCCCCGGCAAAGCCGATTGCCGCCAGCGTGTCGCCCAGGAGCAACACGGATGAAACACGCGCTGTCGCGGCCGGCGCAAGGCCAGCAAGGCGCACACGCGCGGCGCGGCGGTCGGTGGCATCAAGGGCAAGCGTCGTCATGGCGATCATCTCGCATCGATGCGCCTTGCGCTCTTTGACCGGAATCAAAGCGTTGGCGTCATCCCTCGCCTAGCTCGGGCTGATCATGGCGGGCTGACCGCCATCGAGGGAGGCAGATATGGACTTTGGCGTCATCGATCTGTCGCGGCTGCAGTTCGCACTGACCGCGATGTACCATTTCCTTTTCGTGCCGCTCACGCTCGGCCTCAGCTTCATGCTGGTCATCATGGAATCGGTCTATGTGATGACCAATCGGCCGATCTGGCGGCAGGCGACCCGATTCTGGGCGAAGATCTTCGGCATCAATTTCGTCCTCGGCGTCGCCACCGGCCTGACGATGGAGTTCGAATTCGGCACCAACTGGTCCTATTATTCGCATTACGTAGGTGACATCTTTGGTGCTCCGCTGGCGATCGAAGGACTAATGGCCTTCTTCCTCGAAGCGACCTTCGTCGGGCTGATGTTCTTTGGCTGGGATCGACTGTCGAAGCTCGGCCATCTTGCCGTCACCTTCATGGTCGCGCTGGGCAGCAATCTTTCCGCGCTTTGGATTCTCGTAGCCAACGGGTGGATGCAGCATCCAATCGGCGCCAACTTCAATCCCCAAACGATGCGGATGGAAGTGACGGATTTCGGCGCCGTCCTGTTCAATCCGGTCGCTCAGGCCAAGTTCGTCCATACCGTCAGCGCTGGCTATGTCGTCGCTTTGCTGTTCGTCCTCGGCGTTTCCAGCTTCTATCTGTTGCGTGGCAAATGGGTCGGCATGGCGCGGCGATCATTCGTCGTCGCTGCTGCTTTCGGACTCGCCTCATCGCTGTCGGTCGTCGTCCTCGGCGACGAGAGCGGCTACGCGCTGACCGACAACCAGAAGATGAAGCTCGCCGCGATCGAGGCAGCCTGGCACACCGAAAAGGCGCCGGCTGGGCTCACCCTGTTCGGCCTTCCGGATCCGGAGGCGCGCACGACGCGCTACGAAGTAAAGATTCCCTATGTTCTCGGCCTGATCGCGACGCGCAGCACCGACAAGGAAGTGGCGGGCATGTCGGAACTTATCCTGCGCGCGCAGGATCGCATCCGATCGGGCATCGTCGCCTATGGCGCGGTGGAAACGCTCAAGACCGATCCGTCCAATATCGCTGCTCGCGCGACTTTCGAGCAGCATCGCAAGGATCTCGGCTACGGTCTATTGTTGAAACGCTACGTCGCCGATCCGCGGTCCGCAACCGAGCAGCAAATCGTTCAGGCATCGTGGGATACTGTTCCCGATGTGTCGCTGATGTTCTGGAGCTTCCGGATCATGGCGTTCATCGGCTTCGCAATGATCGCGCTGTTCGCCGCTGCGTTTATGATCGCCAGCCTGCGCCGTCATGTCGAGACCCGCTGGCTGCAACGGTTGGCGCTGTGGGCCATGCCCTTGCCTTGGATCGCTGCGGAGCTCGGTTGGGTTACGGCTGAGATGGGTCGGCAACCCTGGGCGGTGGACGGCGTCCTGCCGACCTTCCTTGGCGCCTCCAGCCTCACGCCGGCGGTGCTGATCGCGACGATCGTCGGCTTCACACTGATCTACGGCGTCCTCGCGGTGATCGAGGTTCGCCTGATCCTTGCAGCGATCCGCCACGGCCCAGTGGAGAGCAGGAGCGAGCCGGACGAGCAGATCGTCATCGGGCCTGGTCGTGCTCAACCGCTGCCTGTAGCCGCCGAATAAGGGAGGGTAAGATGGAATTCCTCGACTATGAAATGCTCCGATTGATTTGGTGGGGGCTTCTTGGCGTCCTGCTGATCGGCTTCGCGCTTACCGATGGTTTCGATCTCGGCGTAGCGGCGCTGCTGCCGTTCGCCGCAAAGACCGATGAGGAGCGGCGCATCGTCATCAACAGCATCGCGCCGACATGGGAGGGAAACCAGGTCTGGTTCATCCTCGGCGGCGGAGCGATCTTCGCGGCATGGCCGTTCGTCTATGCGGTCAGCTTTTCGGGCTTCTATCTTGCCATGTTCCTGGTGCTGGCGGCGCTGATCCTCCGTCCGGTCGGGTTCAAATATCGCTCCAAGCGGCCTGACCCGAAATGGCGGAGCCGGTGGGATTGGGCGCTGTTCGTTGGCGGGTTCGTACCGGCGCTGGTGTTCGGCGTGGCGGTGGGTAACGTGCTCGCGGGGGCGCCGTTCCGGCTCGATGGCGATCTGCGCTCCTTCTATGAGGGATCCCTGCTGGGGTTGTTCACACCATTCACGGTGATCTGCGGCTTGCTGTCCGTCGCGATGCTCGTGCTCCACGGGGCCGCGTTCTTGACCACGAAGACCGGGCCCGGACCCGTGCAAGATCGCGCGCGCCGCTTTGGCGCGGTGGCGGCGCCGCTAGCGATCACGCTGTTTGCCGTCGGTGGCGCTTATGTCGCCTTTGGCAACATGGGCTATGTGCTGGCCAGCCCCGTCGATCCTATGGGGCCCTCCAATCCCGTGCGGGAAACAACCGTTGTTGCAGCAGGCGCGTGGCTGGCCAATTACGGTCGCTATCCCTGGATGATGATTGCCCCGATCCTCGGCTTTGCCGGTGCAGCGCTTGGCTGGATCGGCATTGCGCGACGTCGCGAAGCGCTCGCCTTCGCCGGTTCCTCGCTTTCGGCGCTCGGCATCATCTCCACGGTCGGGCTTTCGATGTTTCCGTTCATCCTGCCGTCGAGCATCGATCCGCATTCCAGTCTGACGGTATGGAACGCATCGTCGAGTGAGCGGACCTTGTTCATCATGCTAGTGGTCACGGTGGTGCTGCTGCCGATCGTGCTCGCCTACACGGCCTGGGCGTTCAAGGTGATGTGGGGCCGCGTGACCCCCGAACAGATCAAAACCAGCCCCGATTTCTACTGAAGGGAATACGTCATGTGGTATTTCACCTGGGTTCTCGGCCTCGGCCTCGCGGTAGGCTTCGGTATTCTCAATGGTCTGTGGCACGAATTCCACCTGCCGATCGAAGATGA
>JBQCEK010000354.1:0-7071 GCA_051960335.1 Sphingomonas sp. | reverse complement strand
GATCGCGGATAATCCGAGTTTCGAATGCGGCCCTCGATTCGGCGCGGTGGAGTGCCACCGCCGCCGCCCGCGCCATCACCCGAACCGCCGCTGCCCGTGCCATCGCCGATTCCGCCGCTGCCCGTGCCGGGCCCCGCGATCGGCGCATTGCCGCTGGTAGCCTGATTGCCTGCGGCCGGCTTGTCGGCGGTAACCAGCAAGGGCGGTATGGCGATCGGAACGATTGCAATCGGCGCGGCGACTTCGGTGGCGCGCGATTTCAAATTAGGTGGGGAAGCCGCGCCTTCCCGCAGCTGTGCTCTCTCAAGCTGCTGTGCGGCTGGGCGAGGGGCGGGGGGCGGCGGTGGCGTGAGATCGAAAATCGCCAGCGCGCTCTGCGCAGCGGGGGCGAGCCGGACGCTGAGCCCGGCAATCAGCGCATAGCCAAGCGCCGCCGTCAGCAATGCGGTGATCGCAGCGGCGCCGATCCGATCGCGCGGGGTGGGGCGGACAACGCTTGTCATCGATCCACCGATCATAACAGATCGAACCGCGGCGCGCCTCAATAGCCGGCGGCGAGATCCACGGTGTTGCGCATCGGCCGGCCGGCGCGAAACGCATCCAGATTTTCCAGGAATAGCGTTGCGGCACGCTGGAACATCCGTGTCTGGCTGCGGCCCGACAGATGCATCGAATGGATGGTGTTGGCCGCGGTCCATAGCGGATCGTCGGCGGGCAGCGGCTCGGGATCGACCGTATCCAGAAACGCGCCGGCGATCCTGCGCGCATCGAGCGCCGCGATCAGCGCCGCCTTGTCGATCATGTCGCCGCGCGCGATGTTGATCAGCCACGCCGAGCTTTTCATGGCGGCAAGCTCTTCTGCGCCGATCATCGCGCGGGTTTCGTCCGTTGAGGGCGCCGCCAGCACCAGCCAATCGAACTCGCCAAGCGCTGCGCGCCACTGATCGGGCTTCAGCGTGCCGTCTCGTCCCGATCGCGTAACCCCGGTGACCGCGACTCCGAATGCGGCGAGGCGATCGCCGATCAGCTTGCCGATCGTTCCATAGCCCAGGATCAGCGCGCTCGTCCCGTCGAGCTCGACGCGGCCGGGCGCCTCGGTTGTCCAGCGGTGCTGATCGGCGAGACGGACGACCTCGTCGTACCGCTTGGCTGCGACCAGCATGCCCATCACCGCATATTCGGCCACCGCCACGGCGTTGATACCGGTGCCGTTGGTCACCGTGACGCCGCGAGCGCGCAGCGTCTCCAGCGGGAAATCGTTGAGCCCGGCATAGATCGTCGACAGCCATTTGAGGCGCGTTCCCTGGGCGGCAATCTCGCCGGCGGTGCGCGAGCGCTGTTGATCGACCCAGGCGATATCGGCATCCACGACCATCGCGGCCGCTTCTTCCGGGGTCGTGAACCACGCGATGTCGAGATCGGCGGGCAGATCTGGCTCAAGCAGCGGTCGGGCGAGGGCGGGAAGAACGGCTTTCACGCGAAACTCCTTCGCAAGGCAGGCTCGCGCCATATAGGTGTTGGAGCCTAGGCTTCCATGCGGTGCTGCATCTCTTCCAGCGAAACGCCCTTGGTCTCAGGGAAGAACAGCGCGACCACCACGACCTGAAGCACCATCATCGCCGCGAAAAAGCCGAATGGCGTGGCTGGTGAAAGCTTGGCGACCGCGATCGGGAAAACCAGCGCGATCACCGCGTTCAGCAGCCAATGCGTGCCCGCGCCGAGCGCGGCGCCGCGCGCGCGCACGCCGGACGGGAAAACCTCGCTGATATAGACCCAGATCACGGCGCCCTGGCTCGGCGCGAAAAACGCGATGAAGCCGATCAGCGCGGGCAGCAGGACGCTGCGCGGTATGGCGCCGCCCAGCGCCAGCGCGGCGAGCGCGAGGCAGATTGCCGTGCCGACACCGCCGATCAGCAGCAAGGTCTTGCGGCCAATGCGGTCGATCAGCGCCATGCCGATCAGCGTGAAGATCAGGTTGGCGAGGCCGATCATGATCGCCTGGAGATCGGAGGAGCCGAAGCCGGCGTCGGCAAAAATCTGGTTGAGATAATATAGGATCGCGTTGATCCCGGAGAGCTGGTTGAACGCCGCCACCAGCACGGCGAGCAGGATCGGCAATCTGTGCGCGGACCAGCGCAGGCGTTGGCCATCGCGCGCGGTTTCTTCGATAGCGGCGTCGTGATAGCTGGCGAGCGAGGCGGCCGGCGAAGGATCGCCGATGGCGCCAAGCACGCTCAGCGCTTCCTGATCGCGGCCCTTGGCGGCAAGCCAGCGCGGGCTGTGCGGGATACGCAGCAGCAACAGGAAGAAGATCACGGCGGGAACGGCAGCGACGCCCAGCTTCCAGCGCCAGACGGCGTCCCCGATCGCAAGCGACCCCACCGCTGCGTTGCTGATATAGGCGGCGAGGATGCCGACGACGATCGCCAGCTGAAACATGCCGACCAGCAACCCGCGCCGCGCCGCCGGGGCGATTTCGGCGATATAGACGGGGGCAAGCACCGAGGATCCACCGATCGCGAGCCCGCCGATGAAGCGGAAGGCGAGCAACGATCCCCAATCCCAGGCAAGCGCCGAGCCGAGCCCCGATAGGACGTAAAACGCGGCCAGCACGCGCAGCACCGCGCGCGCGCCGAATCGATCGCCGGGGACGCCAGCCGTCATCGCGCCGATCAGCGTTCCCCACAGAGCGGCCGAAACCGTGGTGCCAAGCGCGACCTGATCGAGCGCGAAATGCGCCGCGACCGCTTGCGTGACGCCGGAGATGACGGCGGTGTCGAAGCCGAATAGCAAGCCCGCCAGTGCAGCGGTGCCGGCCGCGGCGGCGAATACGGCGCGCCCGGTGAATGCCATCGATCCCTCCCCGATTGTCGTTCGAAGCGCAGCCAATCACGCTCGGACGAATTATGCAAATCGATAGAGGTATTGGGCGCCAAAAGAAGAAAGGGCGGCCGGTCGCTCGGCCGCCCCCAGGGAGGAGCTATTGATGTGCGGCTCAGAAACTTAAGCCGACCGTGAACTTGACCGTTCGTGGCGGATAGCCGCCGGTATCATAATTGCCTGGATCCCGATCGCCGAAGTTGGGCGAGCCCGGGTTCGAAAGATACCCGACATAGTTCGCCGTGTTGAACACGTTGAACACGTCCGCGCGCAAGCGCACTTGCGTTCCCTTATGCAGGAAACCGAGCCCGATATATTTGGGGAGCGCTCGATCGAGCTGATTGACCCAGCGACCCTTGCCTTGGATCGTCATCGGCACCGCAGGATAGTTCTGTGGGTCGGGCACATCGGCTAACGTTGTGCCATAGATATATGGCGGTGATTGGAGCAGGAATTGGCCCGATAGCATGAAGCCAAACGGAATATCTGCGCTGCCAGTGGCGACGAGGCGATGCTTTGGCGCGCCCGTAGAGCGCAGATACGGGTAGGCGTACATGCTCGGATAATCGAGCGAGTAATGCTCGCCGAATTCCCGATTCTCTTCGGCGAGCGAGTAGGTGTAGGTGATATCGACGCTCCACGGCGACGCCTTGGTGTAATCCTTGCTCAGCCGGACATAAGGCTGGTCGAGATTGGTATTCACACCGTTGGTGCCGAGAATGAGGCTGCCATAGCCGGGCACGCCGAAGTCCCAAGGCTGGCTTGCGCTCGAACTGCTGTCCCCACCCGGCACGAAGAACGATCCGTCGGGTTTGCGATTGCCAAGCAGGAAGGCAAAGCCGTCGCGGCTGACGACGTGGGTATAGCCTAGCTCAGCGTGGAAAACGCCGAACCGGCCCCGGACGCCTAGGCTGAATTGATCCGAATAGGGGACCTTGAGGTTGTTGTTGAGAAGATCGACCTCACGACCGCCATCGTTCGCGCTGGTCGCCAGACTGTCGCGCCCAGCTTGGGTAAGGTACGCAGGATCCCAAGCGATGCAGTTGCCGCCGACGCTGCAAGGATGCTGCGGATCGTTATTGTCGAAATTGAAAGTGACCGTCTTGTAGCTCGCCTGGAGGTTCTCCAGCGAGATGAAGTCGAACTGATTGCGGTTGTACGAGCGTCCATAACCACCAAACAGCTGGAAACGGCCATCGGGCGTCAAATCATAGGTAAAGCCCAACCGCGGCTGAAATTCGCCCGTGTGCGCATGGCGATTGTGGCCGTTCGAGATATAATCGTTTATGTCGTAATTGGCGTTATCGAGGTTCGTCCAGTTACGCAGGGCTGAAACGACATCGGGCGGCGTCACGTAATCCAGATAGTCGGGGTCGCGCTCGTAATCCCAGCGAATGCCGATATTCGCGGTGAAGCGATCGGTAATATCCCAATCATCCTGGATGTAGAGGCCGAGCTGAAAATCCTTCGACTTCACGGCGCCGCCGCTCAGGCCCTGGACGGGAACGCCGAACTGCAACTGATACGGCGTGGTATCATTGAAGCCGTCGCCGTCATCAGGATAGGTGGCGTTATAGAAATAGGTCGGGTTATGCGGCGTTTGCTGAACGGTCCGCAGATTGAGCCACTGCGCCTTGACGCCTAGCTTGATCGTGTTGCCGGCGAGCCCGGTGTAGGTGAAGTCGTTCTGGACGGTCCACCCCTTTTGGCCCTTGTTCTGGTAATTGACGCCGCCGCCATAGCCCAAAATCAACGCGTTGGCTGGAATATCGCCAACCGCCGGCCCAGTGAAGAACTGCTCCTGCACATCCTCAACGTTGGGAGTCGGATTCCATGCCGACTTCTGCCATTCGACCTTCAAGTCATTGAGCCAGGTGTCAGCAGTATGCTGATAATGGAACAACACCCGCGTTTCGTTATTGCGGATATTGCCGGCCGTGCTCATCGCAAACTGACCACTGTCGATATCGAGGCCACTTTCCCGACGAACCTTGCCAGACAGTTCGAACAGGTCTGCCGAACTCGCCTCGAAATCGAGCTTACCGAAGTACAGGTCTTCGTTGAACACCTTGTTGAAGGCGCCAAATGAGTCCTGATATTGCGATGGGAGCGACGCAACGGAGACTCCCGAGGGCGGGGTGATCGTGACGGGTTTGATCTGCCGCTTGCCCTCATACGTTACGAAGAAGTGAAGCTTATCCTTGATGATCGGGCCGCCGAGCGAAGCGCCGAACTGCTCATCGCGCGTTTTGACCTTATCAATGGCATCCTGCTTTTCCTGCGGCGTCTTGGCTCGCAAGCTCTGGTTCGAGAAGTCGAAGAAGGCTTCGCCGTGAAAAGTGTTGGTGCCTGATTTCGTAACGGCGGTGATCGCCGCAGACGATACCTGGTCGAACTCAGCCTTATAGTTCTGCGTGATCACCTTATATTCGGCGATGCCGAGCTGCGGGAACGGATTGCCTTGGCTCGAATCCTGGCCGGTGATGCCGCCGGCGAGGATATTGTCCTTCTGACTGACTCCGTCGATAAACACGTTGATCGCGTCGCTGCGCTGGACGCCTGCCTGGATATTCTGATTGCCGTTGGACCCGGTGAGGAACTGCACGCCCGGCGCAAGGTTGGCGAAGGCCAGGAAGTTTCGATTATTCTGAGGCAGCGCTTCGATCTCGTGCTGGCTGATCGTAACGCCCACTTCGCCGGCATCGAGCGACTTGATGCGATTGCCCGTAACGACGATGTCGCCACCGCTGCCACTGTCAGCACTGGATGCGCTCTCGTCCGGTGCGTTCGGATTTGGCTGCGCCGCGCCGGCCTCAGGTTCATTGCTGCTGCCCTGCGCCAGATCAAAACTCAGCTGGGCATTCTGGCCGACCGACATGGTGAAGACGTCGGTCTGGCGCATGCCGGTGGCGGTCGTCACCTCAAGTCGATAGCGGCCCGGCTGCAGCGCAGCGAAATTGTATGCGCCATTGTTGATTGGAGATATGCTGCGATAGCCAGTGTCGATGTTGACCGCAGCTACTGAAGTGCCCGCCGGCTGGCCGCCGTCGGTGATCACGCCGCGCAGCGATGCGGTTGATTGCTGTGCCGCCGCGGGCGTCGCAAGAAACGCTGCCGGCGCAACACCGAGTAACAATGCAGCTGCTAGCGTTACGCGACGAGCCCGCGGCGCGCGACAAATGTTCAAACCAAGCTGAGCCATTACGGTAGCCTCCCAAATCCTATTCGAGCATCGCGACCATCACGCGTTGCGTAGCGTAGCGAAGCATCGACGCATCGCACGGGACGCGACCCTTCGACCTCCGGCCAGCGTCGCGACGATCAGATGCCTGGCATTTCTTGTTTCGGCCCTTCCAAGAAGAGCAGCTGAGAATTCATGTAACCGTTTCCAAGTCGCATGCGCAACCTAGCGCCTGGCACTTTTGCGCAGCACTGCGGCATTTTAGCACCGCTGTATCGAGCGCGATCAGCCTTGCGTGGCTGCGTAGAGCGCGATTGCGGCGGCGTTCGAGACGTTCAGGCTTTCGATCTTCGGCGAAATGGGCAGCCGGGCGAGCACGTCGCAATGCGCCTCGGTGTTCTGGCGCATGCCTTCGCCTTCTGCGCCGAGGACCAAGGCGACGCGCGCGCCGCCGATCGCTTCGGCCAACGTCGTCTGCGTATTGCCAGTCAGTCCGATGCGCCAGAATTCCGCCTCGGCGATCTCGTCAAGCGCGCGGGCGAGGTTCACCACACGCACCCAGGGCACCATTTCCAGCGCGCCCGAGGCTGCACGCGCGACCACGCCCGATTCGGGCGGGGCGTGGCGATCCTGCGTGACGATGCCGAGCGCGTCGAACGCCGCCGCCGAACGCAGGATCGCGCCGACCTTGTGCGGATCGGTCACTTGATCGAGGACGAGGATCGGCCGCTTCGCCTCGCTCTTGCGCTCGAGCAGGTCGCCGAGCCAGAGCTCGTCGAGGGGCTCGACCTCGGCGACGAGGCCCTGGTGCGGCGCGTCGGGCGGCACCAGCCGGCCGAGATCGGCGACGTCGGCATAGGTGACGGGGATCACCGGCGGCAGATCGAGCCGCGCGAGCGCCTCGCGCGTGCCCCACAGCTTGCGCACCGTCCGCTCGGGATTGGCGAGCGCGGCGAGCACCGCATGCCGCCCCCAGAAGCGCGGCCGTCCCGCCGGCGCCTGGCCCGGCC
>JBQCEK010000353.1:0-3773 GCA_051960335.1 Sphingomonas sp. | reverse complement strand
GGCCTCGATCACCGCCGTCATATCGACGTCGTTGAACGTGGTGAGCATCGCCGCCGTGTTCTGCGCTTCCTTGAGGCGCTTGGCGATGGTTTGGCGCAAGCGAGTCATGCGGACGCGCTCTTCTTTCCGCTCCCCGCCCGCAGCCGGGGCGGCGGCAGGCGCAGCGCTCGCGTCCGATGCCGGCTTCGCCGCCGGCGCGGCCTTCGACGCCGCGATCACGTCATCCTTGGTGATCCGCCCGTCCTTGCCGGTGCCGGTGATCGTCGCCGGATCGACGCCATATTCAAGCACCGCGCGGCGCACCGAAGGCGACAGCGCGGCGGCATCGACGTTTCCGGCGGGCGCCTGCTGGCCGGCGGCCGCGGGGGCCGCGGCTTCCTCGACCTTGGGCTGCGGCTCGGGCGACGCGGCGGGAGCGGGAGCTGGCGCAGCCTTGGCAGCGCCCCCTTGCTCGACGGTCGCGATCAGCGCGCCCACCTCGACCGTATCGCCCACCGCGACCTTCTGCTCGCCCATCACGCCAGCAACTGGCGAGGGCACCTCGACCGACACCTTGTCGGTTTCCAGGCTGGCGATCGGCTCGTCAGCCTGGACGGGATCGCCCGGCTGCTTGAGCCACTCGCCCAGCGTCGCCTCGGTGATCGATTCGCCCAGAACGGGGACTTTGACTTCGGCCATCTTTTCTCTTTCCCTCCCCGGCGAAGGCCGGGGTCCAGTTGCGAGACGCCGATTGGCGGGCGCCACGCTCCATTAATTCAGCCTTCCCACCTGGGCCCCGGCCTTCGCCGGGGAGGTGCAAAGGAGGTGACTCAACCCTTACGCGTCCGCCTGATCTCTTCGCGAACGTTATGCCCCAGCGCATCCGCAACAAGCGCGCCCTGTTCCATCTGGTGGCGCTTCATCAAGCCCGTCGCCGGCGATGCCGAAGCGGCGCGGCCGGCATAGCGGGCACGCGCCACCTTGCATTTCGCATCGGCCAGGCTCTGCTCGATGAACGGCTCGGCGAGGAACCAGGCGCCGTTGTTCTTCGGCTCTTCCTGCGCCCACACCACGTCGGTCAGATTGGGCAGCTTCTTCAACCGCGCGGTCAGCGGCTCGCCCGGGAACGGATAAAGCTGCTCGACGCGAACGATTTGCGTCTCGGTATCGCCCGCCGCGTCGCGCGCCTCGATCAGATCATAGGCGACCTTGCCCGAGCACAGCACCAGCCGCTTGGTGTCCTTGTCCGCCGGCGCCGACGGATCGGACAGCAGGCGGCGGAAATGGCTGTCGCCGATAAAGTCCGCCGTATTGGACACCGCCATCTTGTGCCGAAGCAGCGACTTGGGCGTCATGATGACGAGCGGCTTGCGGAACGAGCGGTGCATCTGCCGACGCAGGAGGTGGAAATAATTCGCCGGCGTCGTGCAATTCGCCACCTGCATATTGTCCTGCGCGCAGAGCTGCAGATAGCGCTCCAGCCGCGCCGAACTATGCTCCGGCCCCTGGCCCTCATAACCGTGCGGCAGCAGCATCACCAGGCCGTTGGCGCGCAGCCACTTGGCCTCGCCGCTGGCGATGAACTGATCGATCATGATCTGCGCGCCATTGGCGAAATCGCCGAACTGCGCTTCCCACAGCACCAGCGTCTTGGGGTCGGCCAGCGCATAGCAATATTCGACGGCGAGCACGCCATATTCGCTCAGCGGTGAATCGAGCACCTCGAACCGGCCATGCTCGACCTGTTCGAGCGGCACATATTTATGCTCGTCGGTCTGATCGACCCACACCGCGTGACGTTGCGAGAAGGTGCCCCGCCCCGAATCCTGCCCCGACAGGCGGACGCCATAGCCCTCGGACAGCAGCGATCCGAACGCCAGCGCCTCGCCGGTCGCCCAGTCGAAGCCTTCGCCCGATTTGAACATCTCGCGCTTGGCGTCGATCACGCGGGCCAGCGTCTTGTGGATCTGCACGCTGTCGGGAACCGTCGTCAGCGTGCGCCCGAGCGACTCGAACAATTTCTTGTCGATGCTCGTCTCGACGTTGCGCCGCGCGCTCTCTTCGTCGGCCGGCGCGTGCAGCCCCGACCAGCGCCCGGCGAACCAGTCCGCCTTGTTGGGCTTGTAGCTCTGCCCGGTCTCGAACTCGCCTTCCAGCAGCGTCGTGAATTGCTTCACCCGCTCGTCGATCCACGCCTGATCGATCACCTTTTCCTGCAGCAGCCGCTGGCCGTAAATTTCGGCGACGCCCGGATGCTTGCGGATCTTCTGATACATCAGCGGCTGGGTGAAGCTCGGCTCGTCGCCCTCATTATGGCCGAACCGGCGGTAGCACCACATGTCGATCACGATGTCGCGGTGGAACTTCTGGCGGAATTCGATCGCCATCTTGCACGCGAAGGTCACCGCCTCGGGATCGTCGCCATTGACGTGGAAGATCGGCGCCTGCACGCCCTTCGCCACGTCCGACGGATAAGGCGAGGAGCGCGCGAATTGCGGGCTCGTGGTGAAGCCAATCTGGTTATTGATGACGAAATGGATGCAGCCGCCGGTATTGTAGCCGCGGATGCCCGAAAAGCCGAGGCATTCCCACACGATGCCCTGTCCGGCGAACGCCGCGTCGCCGTGAATCAACACCGGCAGCGAGTGCTTGTGCTCGGCCAAATCGCCGGCGATCGTCTGGATCGCCCGGGTCTTGCCGAGCACGACCGGGTCTTCGGCCTCGAGGTGCGAGGGATTGGCGACCAGCGACATATGCACGCTGATCCCGTCGAACTCGCGATCGGTCGAGGTGCCGAGGTGATATTTGACGTCGCCCGAGCCGCCGACATCCTCGGGGTTGGCGGAGCCGCCCGAAAATTCGTGGAAGATCGCGCGGAACGGCTTGCCCATCACATTAGCGAGCACGTTGAGGCGCCCGCGATGCGCCATGCCGAACACGATCTCGTTGACGCCCATCGCGCCGCCGTATTTGATCACGCTCTCCAGCGCCGGGATCATGCTCTCGCCGCCGTCCAGGCCAAAACGCTTGGTGCCGACATATTTCTTGCCGAGGAACTTCTCGTACTGCTCGGCCTCGATCACCTTGTTGAGGATGGCCTGCTTGCCCTCGGGGGTGAAATCGATCGCCTTGTCCTTGCCCTCCATGCGATCCTGGAGGAAGCGGCGCTCCTCGACATCGGCGATGTGCATATATTCGAGGCCGACATTGCCGCAGTAATTGGCGCGCAGAATGTCGACGATCTCGCGCAGCGTGGCATATTGCAGCCCCAGGCAGCCGCCGAGATAAATCTTGTCATCGAGCTCGCTGTCGTCGAACCCGTGATACTGCGTGAACAGATCCTCGGGCATCTCGCGCTTGGAGAGCCCCAGCGGATCGAGATTGGCGGCCAGATGTCCGCGCACGCGATAGGTGCGGATCAGCATCATCGCGCGGATCGAGGCGTCTGCCGCCTTGACGATCGCGTCCTGGCTGACGGGTGCGGCGGCCGGGGCGGGCTTGCCACCCTTGGCGGGCTTCGGCGCTGGCTCCATCTGCGTCGGATCGAGCGCCGCCGTCAGATCGTCGGTGGTCGACAGCGGCCAGCTCGCCTGCTGCCAGCTCGGCCCGGTCACGGTCGATTCGAGCCCCTCGAACCAGCCGCGCCAGCCCGGCTCGACGCTGGCGGGATCGCTCTTGAACCGCTTGTACAGCGTCTCGACGAACGCGGGACTTACGCCGCCCGCGATCTCGCTGAAATCCTGGCCTTCGTAACCCATCTGACCACCTCGTCATTCCAGCGAAGGCTGGAATCG
>JBQCEK010000352.1:0-3870 GCA_051960335.1 Sphingomonas sp. | reverse complement strand
GACAGCCTCGACATCGTCGAGCTGGTGATGGCGTTCGAGGAAGAATTCGGGGTCGAGATCCCCGACGACGCCGCCGAGAAGATCACGACCGTCAAGGACGCGATCACCTATATCGACGAGCACAAGGGCTGATCGCGATCCTGCGACCTGCCTGCCGCCCTTAAGGGGCCGGATAGCAAACGGCTCCCCGTCCCACGGCGCAGATCATGGGCGGGGAGCCGTTTCGCATATTGGACGAGAAGACGGAGAGTGAGATGCGGCGTGTTGTCGTAACGGGTCTTGGGCTGGTCACGCCGCTGGGCGCTGACGTTGAAACCGCCTGGGGCAACATCATCGCGGGCAAATCGGGCGCCGGCCCGATCACGCGCTTCGACGCGTCGAACCAGAAATGCCGAATCGCCTGTGAGGTGAAGCCGGCCGATCACGAATACGGCTTCGATCCCGACAAGCGCGTCGATCACAAGATCCAGCGCCAGGTCGATCCGTTCATCATCTACGGCATCGATGCCGCCGGACAGGCGATCGAGGATGCCGGGCTGACCGACATGAGCGAGGAGGAGCGGCTGCGCGCCGGCTGCTCGATCGGCTCCGGCATCGGCGGTCTGCCGGGAATCGCCAGCGAATCGCTGGTTTGCGAGAACAAGGGGCCGAGCCGCGTTTCGCCGCACTTCGTCCACGGCCGGTTGATCAATCTCATTTCCGGCCAGGTCTCGATCAAATACGGGCTGATGGGGCCGAACCATGCGGTCGTCACCGCGTGTTCGACCGGCGCGCATTCGATCGGCGACGCCGCGCGGATGATCGCGATGGACGATGCCGACGTGATGCTCGCGGGCGGCGCTGAGGGCGCGATCTGCCCGCTCGGCATCGCCGGCTTCGCGCAGGCGCGCGCGCTATCGACCGCGTTCAACGACGAACCCGAAAAGGCCAGCCGGCCGTACGACAAGGATCGTGACGGCTTCGTCATGGGCGAAGGCGCGGGCGTCGTCGTGCTCGAGGAATATGAGCGGGCCAAGGCGCGCGGCGCGAAAATCTACGCCGAGGTGATCGGCTACGGCCTGTCGGGCGACGCCTATCATGTCACCGCGCCGCATCCCGAGGGCTCGGGCGCGTTCCGCTCGATGGAGATGGCGGTGCGCAAGTCGGGGCTGAGCCTCGGCGACATCGATTACATCAACGCGCACGGCACCTCGACGCCGCTTGGTGACGAGCTCGAATTGGGCGCGGTGCGGCGGCTGTTCGGCGACAATATCGCCAACCTGTCGATGAGCTCGACCAAGTCGGCGATCGGGCATCTGCTCGGCGGCGCGGGCGCGGTGGAGAGCATCTTCTGCATCCTCGCGCTGCGCGACCAGATCGTCCCGCCGACGCTCAACCTCGACAATCCGAGCGAGGGCTGTGCCGGGGTGGATCTGGTGCCGCACACCGCGAAGAAGCGACAGGTGAGGGCGGTGCTCAACAACAGCTTCGGGTTCGGCGGGACCAATGCCTCGCTGGTGATGAAGGCGGTCTGACACACGCTCCGTTCGCCCTGAGCCTGTCGAAGGGCGTGTGCGCCAACCGTGCTTCGACAAGCTCAGCACGAACGGTGGAGGAATAATGCGCAAGGTCGGTTGTGTCGGGATGCTCGTTGCCCTGGCGGCGATCGTCGCGATGTTCCTGTTCGTGCAGAGCTGGGGCGGGCGCGGGCCGGCCAAGCAGACGACGACGGTGCTGATCCGCGACGGCGAGACGCTGTCGGATGCCTCGCGCGACCTCGAAAAAGCCGGCGCGATCAATTCGGCGCGGCGCTTCGTGCTGCTCGCCAAGTTGCTCGGCTCGAGCGTGCCGATCAAGGCGGGCGAATACCGCCTGCCGCCTCACGTCAGCCAGTCCGACATCCTCAAGATGATGCAGGGCGGCGAAACCCTCCAGAGGCTCGTGACGATCCCCGAGGGCATGCCGTCGGTGATGATCCGCGATCGGCTGATGGCCGCCAAGGGCCTGACCGGCACGATCACCGTGCCCGCCGAAGGATCGGTGTTGCCCGACACCTATAGCTTCGAGCGCGACGAGACGCGCGCCGCGGTGCTGGCGCGGATGCAAAGCGCGATGAAGCGCTATCTCGCCGCCGGCTGGGCGAAGCGCGCGCCGGGCCTCGGCGTGGCGACGCCCGAACAGGCGCTGACGCTTGCCTCGATCGTCGAGAAGGAAACCGCCAGGCCCGAGGAACGCGCGATCGTCGCCGGGGTCTATTACAACCGCCTCAAGCTCGGCATGCCGCTCCAGGCCGATGCGACGGTGATCTACCCGATCACCAAGGGCCGCGCGCTCGGCCGCCGTATCCTGCAATCCGAGCTGCACGCCAAGAACGGTTACAACACCTATCAGATGGCGGGCCTCCCCGCCGGCCCGATCTGCAACCCGGGGCGCGCCTCGATCGACGCGGTGCTCCACCCCAAGGCGACCAAGGCGCTCTACTACGTCGCCGACGGCAAGGGCGGCCACATCTTCGCCGAGACCTATGAGGAGCAGCAGGCGAATGTGGCGAAGTGGTTCGCGATCAGGCGCGCGCGGGGGGAGATGTAGTTTCCCCCCCATCAGTGGCTTAATCAGTGCAGCTGTAGCCGTCGACAAGCTTACCGTTTTCCACTTCTCCGTAGCATCCGAAAGTTTCGCTCTCGGCTTCGCAGCGCCCAAAGCCCGGAGCATTTGAAGGCACCGATTGCCAGTTTCCCGACGCATCGGCCAAGCACCTTCCTTGGCAGTCAGTCTTTCCAGAGCAGATTTTACCTGCGTCGGAATAAGGAATTTGGCAGATAGGAGTACCAAAGGGAGCTCGGCTCTCGTGCCCTCCACGACCGATGCACGTCTCAAGCTCTGATTTCGATAACGTCGGTCGGGGATGCAGGTTACAACTCGCCAATATCGGCGCTGCTATCGCTATTACGACACCTAGTCGGTTGAGTTGTCTCATTCGGACAACATGCGCGCCAGACGGATATTCGACAATCCATTCTATAAATTGCGTAACCCCGCCGCCCGCGCCTTCGCTTCCACCTCGGCCATCGTGCCGCCGGTCACCCAGCTTCCGCCCACGCACAACACCGGATCGAACGCCAGCCAGTCGGGGGCGGTGGCTTCGGTGATGCCGCCGGTCGGGCAGAATTTGCACTGATAGAAGGGGGCGGCGAGGCTCTTGAGGGCCTTGAGGCCGCCCGAGGTTTCGGCCGGGAAGAACTTGAAGTGGGTGAGGCCGAGGTCGAGGACGCGCATGATGTCGCCGGCGTTAGCGGTGCCGGGGAGGTAGGGGACGCCCGAGTCGACGATCGGGCGCGCCAGGCGCTCGGTGAGGCCGGGGGAGACGATGAACTCGGCGCCGGCTTCCATCACCTGCTCGAATTGCTCCGTGTTGACCACGGTGCCGGCGCCGACGATCGCGCCCTCGACCTGCTTCATCTCGCGGATCGCGTCGAGCGCGGCGGGGGTGCGCATCGTCACTTCGAGCACCTTGAGACCGCCGGCGACCAGCGCTTGCGCCAGCGGACGCGCGGTCGCGGCGTCGTCGATCACCAGCACCGGGATGACGGCGCTGGTTCGCATGATCTGGTCGATGGTCACTTGGTATGCTCCTGGGCGAAGGCGGCGGCGGCGCCGAACAGGCCGGGCTGGGGATGGGTGATGAGCTTGACGGGGATCGTCGACATCAATTGCTGGAAGCGGCCCTTCGATACGAAGCGCTGGCCGAAGCCCGATTCGAGGAGGTTGTCCTTGAGGCGCAGGCCGAGCCCGCCGGCGATGACGACGCCGGTCGGGCCGTGGGTGAGCGCGAGGTCGCCCGCGACGGCGCCCAATGCCAGGCAGAAGCGGTCCATCGCGGCGACGGCGAGG
>JBQCEK010000351.1:0-3839 GCA_051960335.1 Sphingomonas sp. | reverse complement strand
GCGAACACCTCGGTCGCCTCGAACACCGGAATATCGACGCGCTGGAAGCAATAGAGCTTGCGGACGCGCTCGAACGTGTCGAGCACATGTGCGAAGCGGCGCTGCTCCTCGCCGAAAATGTCCTGCGTGCCGCGGATGCGCTTGGGGGTTTCGATACGGGCCATAAGGCCGCGCTATCTAGGCGAGGCGCGGGATTAGCGCTAGGCCCTGCCGCATGGCGAAAACAGCGATGCGTTGGGGGCTTGGCAGGCATATCGCGCCGCCCCGCTTCATCTTCTTCTGCGTGGCCTTTGCGGTGGGGCTCTTCGCCGCGAGTTCATCGCTGGGCCTCGGCCGGGGAACGCTCGTCGCCTTCGACGTCGCGAGCGCCTTGTTTCTCGGCTCGCTGATCCCGCTGCTTCGCCACGACGATGCCGCGCAGATGCGCGTGCATGCGAAAGCCAACGACGCCAACCGCGCCGGGCTGCTCGCGCTGACCGGGCTGGTGATGCTCGTCATTCTGGTCGCGGTGGCGGGGGAACTGAGCGGCAAGCCCAGCCCGCGCGAAATCGCGCTGGTGGTCGGCACGCTGGCGCTGGCGTGGCTATTCTCCAACACCGTCTATGCGCTGCATTATGCGCACCTCTTTTATCTTGGCGACGACCACGGCAAGGACAGCGGCGGGCTCGATTTTCCCGATTGCAAAGAGCCCGACTATTGGGACTTCGTCTATTTCAGCTTCACGCTGGGGATGACCTTCCAGACCTCCGACGTCGAGATGACGTCGCGCAAGATGCGCCGCGTGACGATCGGCCACTGCCTTGCGGCGTTCGTGTTCAACATCGGCGTGCTCGCCTTCACGATCAACGTGCTTGGCGGCTAAGCCATTGAGCAAGGCCCCGGCCAAGGTGCCGTAACGTCACACTGCGATATAATATCACGCCGCGGCATCGCACGGGGTGGACTTGCCCGGTTCGTCGCGCCTAAGCCTCACGCCATCTTCCCCAAGCCGAAAGGCCCCCGATGATCCGCACGTTCGCTTTCGCATCGCTTCTGCTCGCCTCCACCGCCGCCGTCGCCCAGCTCACCCCGGCAGGCAATTCCCGTCCGCAGCCAGTACCGTTCCAGAACACGATCCCGGCGCCCGAGGACGTGGATTATCCAGGCACGATGACGCTCGATGTCGATGCGTCGGACACCAGCCAGGGCATTTTCCGCGTCAAGCAGACGATCCCGGTCGACAAGGCCGGGCCGATGGTGCTGCTCTATCCGAAGTGGCTGCCCGGCAATCACTCGCCGAGCGGCCAGCTCGACAAGCTCGCCGGGCTGACGATCACTGGCAACAAGGGCGCGCCAATCCGCTGGACCCGCGACCCCGTCGATGTTTATGCCTTTCACATCGATGTGCCCGACGGCACGAAGAAGCTGAACCTGGCGTTCCAGTTCATCTCCGCGACGGCCAAGGATCAGGGCCGGATCGCGATGACGCCCAATCTCATCAGCCTGCAGTGGAATTCGATGAGCCTGTATCCGGCGGGCTATTTCACGCGCGATATTCCGATTTCGGCGACGGTTCATTATCCGGCGGGGTTCACCGCCGCCTCCGGCCTGCCATCGAAGGCCAATGGCCCGATCTACACCTATGACACGACAAGCTATGAAACGCTGGTCGATTCGCCGGTGCTGGCCGGGCGCTATTACAAGCAATGGGCGCTGTCGCCGAAGGTCAATCTGAACGTCTTCGCCGACAAGCCGGCCGATCTCGCCGCGACGCCGGAGCAGATCGATGCGCACAAGCGACTCGTTGATCAGGCGGTCAAATTGTTCGGCGCGCAGCATTACGATCATTACGAGTTCCTGCTGTCGCTGTCCGATCAGCTCGGCGGGATCGGCCTGGAGCATCACCGCAGCTCCGAAGACGGCACGGGCGAGAAATATTTCACCGATTGGGACAATCAGATCGGCGATCACAATCTGCTGCCGCACGAATACACGCACAGCTGGAACGGCAAGTTCCGCCGCCCCGCCGATCTGTGGACGCCCGATTTCCGCACGCCGATGCGTGACAGCCTGTTGTGGGTCTATGAAGGCCAGACGCAGTTCTGGGGCTATGTCCTTCAGGCGCGTTCGGGAATCGTCAGCAAGGACGACACGCTCGACGAATATGCGATGATCGCGGCCTATTACGACAACATGCCGGCGCGGCAGTGGCGTGATCTGCTGGATACCACCAACGATCCGATCATCTCCCAGCGCCGGCCCAAGGGCTGGGTCAGCTGGCAGCGGTCGGAAGATTATTACAATGAAGGGCTGATGGTATGGATGGAGGTCGATTCGATGCTCCGCCAGCAATCGCACGGCACCAAGAGCCTCGACGATTTCGCCCGCGCCTTCTTCGGCATCAACGATGGCGACTGGGGCGAGGTGACGTACAATTTCAACGACGTGGTCAACACGCTCAACCAGATCCAGCCTTATGACTGGGCGACGTTCCTGACCGAACGGCTGCAGGGCATTTCCGATCAGGCGCCGCTCAATGGCTTCGTCCAGAATGGCTACAAGCTGGTTTACACAGCCGACGAGACCAAGGTGTTCAAACAGGCCGAGGCCAACCGCCACAAGGTCGATGCGAGCTATTCCATCGGCCTGGCGGCAAGCAGCAAGGACGGCGGCGTCGAGGCGGTGATCTGGAACAGCCCGGCGTTCAAGGCGGGAATGACCGTGGGCGACACGATTGTCTCGGTCAACGGCAAGGCGTTTTCGCCTGATGCGCTGAACGATGCGATCGTGGCGGCGAAGACCGACAAGAATCCGATCCACCTGAATGTCGAACGGCAGGACGATTATCGCGACGTCGCCATCGACTATCATGACGGCCCGCGCTATCCGCACCTCGTTAAGGTCGGCACGGGAGAGACCGGCCTCGATAAGCTGCTCGCGCCGAAGTAACAGCTCGGCCGGGCCGAAACGCCAGATGCGGGGTCACGGCCCGTCACCGTCACGGTGGCGGGCGCGCGGCCCTGCGGCACGGACAAGGGTTTTACAATGCGTATCGACATGATCCCGGTCGGCGACAATCCGCCCGAGAGCCTCAACGTCATCATCGAAGTGCCCGTCGGCGGCGAGCCGGTGAAATATGAATTCGACAAGAAGTCCGGCGCGCTGTTCGTCGATCGCATCCTGCACACGCCGATGCGTTATCCGGCCAATTACGGCTTCGTCCCTCACACGCTGTCGACCGATGGCGATCCGATCGACGCGCTGGTGATCGCGCGCTCGCCGTTCGTGCCGGGCTGCGTCGTTCGCGCTCGCCCGATCGCGGTTCTCAATCTCGAGGACGAACATGGCGGCGACGAAAAGCTCGTCTGCGTCCCCGACGACAAGACCTTTCCTTATTACGCGAAGGTCGGCCACAAGGACGATCTGCCCGAGATCGTGATGCAGCAGATCGAGCATTTCTTCACCCACTATAAGGATCTCGAAGCCGAAAAGTGGGTGCGGATCGGCAAGTGGGGCGACGCCAATGAGGCGAAGCGCCTGCTGCTCGAAGCGATCGAGCGCGCCAAGCAGGCCAAGGCAGCCTGACACCTACGATCGCGCCGGCGGGAAGCAGAGCATCCACCGCCGGCGCGTCGAATACGATAAATTGATTTCTTAAAAGGGGCTGACGAGGCGCACCGCGCGTGCTTTAAATCGCGGATGCCCATGCCTCTTCGCGCGTCCGCCGCGCTGCTCGCCCTCGCCTGTTCGACCGCCGCCGCGGCGCGCCCGCCGCAATCGAGCGCCTATGACGCGGTCGATCCGATGATCGGGACGAGCGGGGGCGGGCATACCTTTCCGGGCGCCACCGCGCCGTTCGG
>JBQCEK010000350.1:0-2943 GCA_051960335.1 Sphingomonas sp. | reverse complement strand
AACAGGAAGCGCGATTCGGCATCGAGCAGCTGCCGGCAATCGGCGATCAGCCCCGGCAAGCCTTCCTCGAGCTTCCATACCTCGCCGGTCGGGCCGCGGCCGTATTTCGGCGGATCGAGCAGGATGCCGTCATAGCGCCGCCCGCGCCTTCCCTCTCGCGACACGAATTTGTCGGCGTCATAGACCAGCCAGCGGACAGGCGCTTCGGCCAGGCCGGACAGCGCGGCATTGCCTTTCGCCGCCTCCACCGACTTCTTGGACGCATCGACATGCACCATGCGCGCGCCGTGCGCCGCCATCGCCAGCGTGCCGACGCCGGTATAGCCGAACAGATTGAGGCATTCGGGCGCTTCCAGCCCGTCGACACGCTCGCGCATCCAGCGCCACACGGGCGCCATGTCGGGAAAGAAGCCGAGGTGGCGGAACGGCGTGGTCTGCGCCGTAAACGTCACGTCGTCCCAATGCAGCGGCCAGCCTTCGGAGGGCACCGGCCGGGCATAGTCCCAGCGCCCGCCGCCGTCCTCGTCCGAACCGGGGACGAACTCGGCATCGGCGCGCCAGTCCGCCGCGGCCGGCGCCCACATCGCTTGCGGTTCCGGGCGAATGAAGCGGAAACGGCCATAGCGTTCGAGCTTCCGGCCGTGGCCAGAATCGATCAGGCCGTAATCCGACCAGGGTTCGCCGATGAGCGTTTCGAGAGTCATCCGGCCGCGCGCGGTGTCGCTCGTTCGGCGATATAAGCCGTCACCGCCTCGAATGTGCCAGGCAGCGTCGCATAGCGCTCTTCGCGATCGAACAGGTCGCCCAGCCGGCCGGGCAGGGTCGGCCGCACGCCGGTCGCGCGCTCCACCGCGTCCGGGAATTTGGCCGGGTGCGCGGTTGCCAGCGTCACCACCGGGATGTCACCCAGATCGGCGCGGCGGGCGGCGGCGAGCGCGATCGCGGTATGCGGATCGATCACTTCGCCCGCCTGATCGCAGGCCCAGCGCATCGCCAGCGCCATATCGTCGAGATCGACGCGGTCGCTGGCGAACAGGCTCGCCGCGCCTTCGCGCTGCGCGTTGGTCAGCCGCATCGTCCTGCTCGCCTCGAAGCCGCGCATCTGTTCGGCGATCGCTGCGCCATCGCGCCCGCCGACATCGAACAGCAGCCGCTCGAAATTACTCGACACCTGGATGTCCATCGACGGGCTTGGCGTCGGCGTGACGGTGCCGACCGAATAATCGCCGGCCGAAAGCGCGCGGTGGAGGATATCGTTGACGTTGGTGGCGACGATCAGCTTCGCGATCGGCAGGCCCATTCGGGCCGCGGCATAACCGGCGAAGACATCGCCGAAATTGCCCGTCGGCACCGAAAAAGCGATCGGCCGCTCCGGCGCGCCGAGGCGGACGGCAGCGTAGAAATAATAGACGACCTGCGCCATCAGCCGCGCCCAGTTGATCGAATTGACTGCCGACAGGCGAAAACGCCCGGCGAAATCGCGCGCGTTGAACATCGCCTTCACCAGCGCCTGGGCATCGTCGAAACTGCCCTCGATCGCGATATTGTGGATGTTCGGCGCAAGCACCGTCGTCATCTGCCGGCGCTGAACGTCGGACACGCGGCCCGCCGGGTGGAGCATGAACACATCGACATGCTCGCGGCCCGCCAGCGCGTCGATCGCCGCCGATCCGGTATCACCGCTGGTCGCGCCGACGATGGTCAGATGCTCGCTCGATCCTGTGAGAAACCGTTCGAACAGCAACCCGAGCAGCTGCAGCGCAACATCCTTGAACGCCAGCGTCGGACCGTGGAACAGCTCGAGCAGCCACTGGTCGGCATCGATCTGCACGAGCGGCGTCACCGCGGCATGGGCGAAGCGGCCGTAAGCCGCATCGCACAGCGCCTTCAGCGCCGGTCGATCGAGCACGCCCTCGGTGAACGGCGCCATCACCGCCACCGCGGTATCGGCGTAGGAAAGCCCGCGCAGGGCGGCGATGTCCTCCACCGGCAGGCTCGGCCAGCGTTCGGGCAGATAGAGCCCGCCGTCGCTGGCGAGGCCGGCAAGCGTGACGGCCTGAAAATCGAGCGTCGGCGCGCTCCCGCGGGTGCTGATGTAGCGCATGGCGGCGGGCGGGGTAGCCGGGCCGGCGACATTCGCCAACCCCAGAAAATCTATCCGGCGCGCCAGCGCTTGCGGAGAGCGAGACCATAGATCACCACCGCCACGGCCGCGAACAGGAACCATTGCACGGCATAGGCGAGGTGATTGTTGGGGATCGCCGACAGGTCGGGCCCGGCATTGGCCTCAAGGCCGGGCGGCGGCGTATCGGCGACCAGCATCAGCGGCTTGGGCGCGCCCTGGCTGAACGCGATCTCGATCAGCGGACGGTGATCCGGCGCGTGGCTGATGAATCCTGTCACCATGCCGCCGCGCCAGGCGGGGCGATCGTCGGGGTTCTTCGATATGCCCAGCTGAACCATGAACCCCGGCCCTTCGGCGCCAGTCGCGCACGCGGCGATCTGCCGCCAGCCGACAGCGCCGCGGCTGTCCCGCCCGGCCTCGCTCGACCAGCTGACGGGGCGAAGGCAAAACGCCGTGGCCTGGCGAAACAGCAGCGAATCGTCTGTCGCGCCGATCGGCAGCGCGATGGTCGGCAAATGCTGATTGGCCGCGTAGCGCGCCAGCAGCGCTTCCTTCCAGTGCAGCCGGTGGATCTGCCACACGCCGAGCCAGATCATCATCGCCACCGCCGCGCCGACGAGCAGCGTCGGCACAACAGGGATACGCCGCGCGGTCATTCGGACCCCTTGATCCGCCCCTCACGCGCGGCGTTGCGATATTCGAGCGCGAGCAACGCTCCCTTGGCGACGCGCAGCGCCAGCACCACGGCAAGCGCCGTCACCGGAATCCAGATCGCGAGCTGCACCCACAGCGGCGGCGAGGCGGCAAGCTGCAGCGCC
>JBQCEK010000349.1:0-2318 GCA_051960335.1 Sphingomonas sp. | reverse complement strand
CGACCGACAGATCGATCAGCCGATCGGGGCGATGCGGCCCGCGATCGGTGATTTCGACGAGCACGGTTCGCCCGCTATCGAGCGCGGTGACCTCCGCAAAGGAGCCGAGCGGCAACGTGCGGCTGGCGGCCGTAATCCAATCGGGGTTGAAGACATCGCCCGAGGCGGTCCTGCGGCCGCGAAGCTCATCGCCGTACCAGCTGGCATAGCCGACCTCGTCGTAGCGCGCCGCCGCGGGCCCGGCCTGCGATGTCGCGCTTGGGCCGGCGCCGACCGGCAGATCGGGGGGCGGCGCGGCATCTTGCGGCGGCGGGGGCACAGAGGGCACGCCGGCCGGCGGCGCGACGAGCGTCGCCTGATGCGCGAGAACGGCGCTGCCGCTCAGCGCCGTCAACAGGATCAGCGCCCCCCAGGCGCCCTTATTGCGATACCGCATCCGCCAGCAGCCCCACCGATAATGCGTAGAAATTCGAGCAGTTATAATCGAGGATGACCCGGTAATTGCCGGTCAGCAGATAGGCCGTCCGCCCGGGCCCATCGGGTTCGAGCAAGGTCGCCAGCATCTGGCTGTTGGCCGGCCAGCTGCGCGTCAACGGCACGACCCCGAGCGCGCGCCATTCGGCCATCGTCTTCCATTCGCTGTGGCGCTGAAACACCTTGGCGCAGCGCGTGGGCACGGTGCGACTGGCGATCGCATCGACATCGACGCTGGACGGCACGGACACGGCGAAGCCCCAGGGCTGGCCCTTGCGCCACCCGGCGTTGACGAAATAATTGCCGATCGAGGCAAGCACATCGGCATCCGAATGCCAGATATCGGCATGGCCATCGCCATCGCCATCGCGCGCCAGGCGGAGATAGACCGAGGGCAGGAACTGCGGCCCGCCGGTCGCCCCGGCCCAGCTGCCCTGCAGCGTCGATCGCGATACGCCTTCATCCATGATCTTGAGCGAATCGATGAACTCGTTCTCGAACAGGGCGCGGCGGCGACCTTCATAGGCGAGCGTCGCCAGCGAATTGGGCAGATCGAAATTGCCGGTATAGCCGCCGTAATTCGTCTCATGGCCCCAGATCGAGACCATGATCGATTCGGGCACGCCGGTTTCTTCCTCGATCCGGGCGAGCTTGCCGCGATTGTCGAGATAGGCGGCGCGGCCGCGGCTGATTCGCGCGGCATCGACATGCTTCGCCTTGTACGGCGCGAACATCGGGATCGGCGCATTGGGATTGCCGCCCGGCTGCGCGCGATCGAGCTCGATCACCCGATCGCTCATCGTCAGCGTGGGGAACACGCTGTCGATCGTGCGCTGCGATACGCCCGCCGATTGCGCCTTGGTGCGCAAGGTTTGCAGATAGGCCTGGAACCCGTCCTCGGTCTGCGCGACCGCAGAGCCGCTGACTAGGGCGCAGGCGATTGCCGCCGCGCCCAATCCGAACCATCGCTTCGCTTTAGGAGATACGCCCCACATATTGGCGACGATGCCACAGGCAGCGCCGGACATGAACCCCCTGTCGCCGCGCTCGATGCACAAAATGGCTTGGGCTTCAGCCGGAAAGCGGACGCGGGATCGACCTGGGGCGCCGACGACGCTCGAATGAGGGCACCATTTTCATCCGTTCGGCGTTACACGGGCAGAATGATCAAGGTCGCCAGCTATAATATCCGCAAGGGGATCGGCACCGATCGTCGCCGCCGCCCCGACCGAATCATCGAGGTGCTGCGCGAAATCGACGCCGATATCGTCTGCCTTCAGGAAGCCGACCGGCGTTTCGGCGCGCGCGAGCAGGTGATCACCGCGCACCTGCTGGAGGAAAGCCCGTGGCAGGCGGTTCCGTTCGGCATGCGGGCGGCGTCGATGGGATGGCACGGCAACGCCATTCTGGTGCGGCGCGATGCCGAGATCATCGACCGCGAGCCGATCCATCTGCCCGCGCTGGAACCGCGCGGCGCGGTGATGGCCGATCTTCGCCTCGGCGGCGAGACGATCCGGGTGATCGGCATGCACCTCGATCTGTCGGGGCTCTGGCGCCGGCGCCAAGCGCATGCGATCATGAGCCATGTCGATGCCAGCAGCGATCGCCGACCGACGGTGATGATGGGGGATCTGAACGAATGGAGCGCCGCGACGGGCGCGATGCGCGATTTCGCGCGCGGCTATGACGTTGCGAACATCGGCCCCAGCTTTCATGCGCGGCGGCCAGTCGCGCGGCTGGACAAGATCATGGGCTCGCCGGATCTGCGCGTCACGGCGTGCGGCGTGCATGACAGCATGACCTCGCGGACGGCATCCGATCATTTGCCGATCTGGGCCGAGCTC
>JBQCEK010000348.1:0-3510 GCA_051960335.1 Sphingomonas sp. | reverse complement strand
ATCCCTGATCCCTGGACCTTCGACTACCATCTCCGCCGCGAGACCATGGCGATGGCCAAGGAGCGCGCCGCTGGGATCGACATAAGCCTACGCGGTGAGCCCCGGCTGGAAGAGCTGATGCGTGTCGACTTCATGCGCGACGTCCTGATGTGGCCACGGGACGCGCAGGAGGCTCGGCTGCGGGAAAATTTTCCCGATCTCGATGCGACCGGAATTACTGGCTTATGGGCCGAGCTGGAGCGGCTGAAGGAGGAAGACCCGCTGACGGCGCTGCAGGATGGCATCTTCGACGGCGGCAAGGACGGCGGCCAGATGCGCCTGATGCAGATGGGGCCGAATTTCGAGATCGCCATGTATCTGGCGCAGGCGACCGGCGCCTCAATCGTGACCGACAGCGCCTTCCGCTGGCGGGAGATCCTCCGCGCGGCCCGGCCGCGATCCGGCGCGCCGCCGGCTCGTTTCAGGCAGCTCGCCGGAAATCTCGCCGACGCCGCGTTTCTGTTCCTCGACAACCCGGATCGTATCATCCAGTTGGCGCGGGAGGGCACATTGTCGGCCTATCCCACCCTGTTCGGTGAGATGTTCCGGTATCTCGCCGATGTGGGAGATCGCGGCCCCCGACCGAATTTCGAGGCGGGGCTCGCAGCCCGGTTTGCCCGGAGTCATGCGATGGCCCAGAAGGCGTTTCGTAAGCGCGGAGAACCCGGCAATAAAGGCAGGATCTCTTGCGTCTTCGCGCCAACCGGAATTCAGGACAACACGATCAATCGCCTGCTACTCATGTCGAGTTCTGAGCACCACCTGCCGATGGTGCCCATGGCCTTCTACATCCAGCGCATGGGTGCAGAGCGTTGATCACCTACCGCCCGTTCCAACCGGGGTGCTGGTACGAACACATGGATGATCGGCAGTTGGTAGGATGCAATTTGTACCTCGGAAGGACCGGATATCGGCGACCGCTGACCCGGCCATGGTCGATCGAATGTTAGCTTTTCCGATCGCTCCGCTTGAAAGCTGATTGGCAGAAGTCGGCCCAAAAGAAGTCACGAGGAACGCCTTGCTCTGCGCCCGAGCGCTGTCCCGCCATGGACAGCTGCCAAACGCCGCCTAGCGCTCAATCTACGTCCAGCAGAACTTCGATAATCCGCGCCGCCAAGCCATCCTCGGCCTTGGATCGCGTGAGCTGGTCGACAGAGTTCAGGCTGCCTCTTACCTGATCCGTCATATCCGCCAGCACTGCGGTGATGATCGCGTTGGCGAGAAACGGGTGCATCGAAGGTATCTGTCGCCCCCTTTCCCGATCATCGGGGATAACAGCGGCACTGCACCGCGCGATCAGTCGCTCGATGCTGGTCACGGGAATGAGCGTGATCCGACCGATCTTGACCGTCTCGATCTCGCCCAGCTTGATCAGCTCATAGAGTTTTGATCTGCCAATGCCGGTTGCACGACAAGCGTCCGGAATGCGCAGCGTGATCGCCGGATGACAGGCAGGATGCGGCCTCGCGTTGAGCATAATGTGCTCCTTCATTTCTGGTCTGCGGATAACGCCGGATGCGCGCTCGACGCGCCTCCGGCGGCATTGCGCGCCAACAACCGCACCGCCAGCTTCACAAATTCGTCGTAGCGAAGCCGCCCCAGCCGCTGCGTCTCGGCGTCGAACGCCGGCTGGTGCGCGGTGAGCGTCAGTTGATGGCGGATGAACAGCCCGAGCGCCTCGGTCAGATAATCGAGCTTCTGCTCGGTGCGATCGGCGGTACGGCTCTGCCGATCGAGCCGAATACCAAACCGCTGGTCAAGCTCATGCACGGCCCGCCGGTCGAACCAGGCAGTCAACGCGTCAGTCAGGATCGCCGTCTTCGACGATCCGGGGCGCGCCGCCATCGCATCGAGCTTCGCCGACAGGTCATCGGGCAGATAAAATTGATGGCGGGTCTTGCTGGTTTGCATGGCCCGCATTGTCGGCGACACGCGTATTCAGCGACAGAGCCTGTCCGGTGCCACGAGCCCCCTTCTTGGTGACGCTCAGAACCCGCCGATCTCCGGGCCTGTTCGTTGGCGGCCGAACGTCCAGCTGATCGTGCCGCCGCGCTGTATGCCGGAGACGTAGCGGCCGACCTGCTTCTCGAGCACTGGTCGCCACGGCACGAGCGTGAACTCCCGCGATTTTTCGATCAGCGCGAACTTGCTCGATCCAACCTGCACGGGCTTGCGATAGATGCCTTCGATCGCTCCCTCGCTATGCTCGGCATAGTCGAGCCCAAGTTCCTTCGACAGCTGCCCCGCGACCTGCCGCAGCTCGCGCTGGTAAAGCGTCTCGATCATGCCCGGTTTGAAGTGAACGGCGTCACCCTCTTCCCAGGCGAGGCCCTGCTCGATCAGCCACTGGCGTCGCAGCGCCAGCGCCTTGCGCAGCTCGGCGCCGAACCCGCGCTCCAGCTTCTCGGTGGCGGCGCCTTGTTCTCGTTCATCGAGCCATGTGACACCATCATGGCGCGTAAGCTTCTCGATCGGCTGATTGGAGAGGAGCTCGATCTCGACCAGGCGTGCCATGGCGGCGCGCTGTTCGCTTGCCAGCACGCGGTCGAGATGGTCCGGCGCGATTGCCCAGCTGCCGTCGGGCAGACGTTCGGCCACGCCATCGCGACGACGCAGCGCTTCAAGACGGCGGACATGGGCTTCGGCGAACCGCTGGGTCGCACTCGGGTCGTGCCGCAAATGCCCCTCGGCGTTATAGATGCCGTCATTGTCAGCTGCGACCGCGGCGATCGTGCGATCCGCGTCGCGCACCGCCGGCACCACAGGCTTCACCGTCACGATCTCTGGCTGTTCGAGCGTCTCGCCAAGCGAGCGCGCCCCGAGCTCGACATAATGGCTGCGACCATCAGTCGCGGCGACGATCAAATAGTGGCGATCGCGATGTTCATCGGCGAGCCCGCGCGCGACAACCCGCCCGATCAGCGGCTTGCCTTCGGCTGGATCGTAGATCGCATAATCGTGCGGCGGCACCTCGGGGCTTCGTTGCCTGAGCTGCCCGTTCATGATCGCGATGATGTCACCGCGTCGGCCCATCGCGCGTAGCGTCGCTTCGAGGTCATCGGCGAGACGGTAGCGCCCCCTTCCTTCCTCGGTTGCCAGCCCCATGCGTTCGAGCGTGCCGAGGCGCGCGGCGCGCAGGCTCTGCTCGACGCCGTCGCGATGCCAGGCAGAGACCAGCCCGTCGGGCTCACGCGCGAGCAATAATTTGCTATCGATGGTGGTGAACCTCTCCTGGGTAATCTCGCGCTGGCGAGCGATGAAGATTTCGCGATCGGTGCGCGGGCCGAGGTCGAGGTTGACGAGTTCGGCGGCACGGGCGGCCAGACCCCGGCTGATATATTCACGCGCGATGATCAGATCCTGGCCGCGGTCATCGACGCCGCGCACCAGCACATGGCTGTGCGGATGACCGGTGTTGAAGTGGTCGACCGCAACCCAGTCGAGCCTCGTGCCCAGGTCCTGTTCGACCTG
>JBQCEK010000347.1:0-4124 GCA_051960335.1 Sphingomonas sp. | reverse complement strand
GGCTTTACTGGATGCGGCCGCGGTTCGATCTTGTCGCCGCGCGGGCGCCTGCGCTTGCGGCCGAGCTGTTCGATACGGGCGTCAACATGGGGCCGGCGGTGGCGATCGGCTTCCTCCAGCGCGCGCTCAATGCGCTCAATCGGGGGGCGAGCGATTATCCCGACGTGCCGATCGACGGGCAGATCGGGCCGAAAACGCTGGCGGCGCTCGACGGCTTTCTCGCGCGACGCGGGCATTCGGGCGAGGCGGTGCTGATCAAGGCGATTGATGCCTTGCAGGGCGAGCGCTACGTCCGCCTCGCCGAAGCGCGACCTGCCGACGAGGCGTTTCTTTACGGCTGGCTGGCGAACCGGGTGAACGGCCATGACTGAGATCAGCGCCAATGCCTGGGTGCGATGCGCGCGGCCGGGATTCCTCTATGTAATCTATGCGCTGTTGCTGTGGTCGATCCCGATCGGCTTCATCGCAGCGATCGATCCGGCGACGGCGGCCGCGATGACGCTGGCGATGCGCGCCTATCTCGGCGCGATTCCCGAGCCGCTCTACGCGCTCTTTGGCACCAGCTATCTGGGCTATACGGCGGCGCGGCAATGGGGAAAGGTGAAGGGGGTGGAGCGCTAACTGCTTGCCGCCATGCCTGTTCCCGGTCATCCATCGTTCCGAGCAACAAGCGGAGCGATGCGGACAATGACGATCGGACGCGTGGTTCCGGGATTGGTGATCGTGGCGATTGCGGTGATCGGCGGTTATATCGCGTTCGGATCGCCGCCAGCGGTGCTCGATACGATCAATTCGCTGACGCCCGGCGATTCCGACGCACGGCTGGCGGCGCGCGGCATCGATTATGGCCCCGCGCCACGCCAGCAGCTCGACGTGTGGACGCCGAAGAGCGCGCACGACAAGCCATTGCCAGTGCTGATCTTTTATTATGGCGGCGGCTGGGTGAAAGGGTCGCGGCAATCCTATGGATTTGCCGGGCGAGCTTATGCCGCGAAGGGCTTCGTCGTCGTGATCCCCGATTATCGGCTGGTGCCGGGCGTTCGCTTTCCGACGTTCGTGCAGGATTCGGCGCTGGCGGTGAAATGGACGCGCGACAATATCGCGCGCTTCGGTGGCGATCCGAGACGGATCACCATCGCGGGGCATTCAGCCGGGGCCTATAACGCCGCGATGCTCGCAGTGAACGGCTGGTATCTGAGCGACATCGGCGTGGATCCGAAGATCATTCGCGCGGCGGCGATCCTTGCCGGGCCGCTCGACTTTTATCCGTGGGACGACAAGCGCGCGGTCGATGCCTTCGCAAACTGGCCCCGTCCTGCGGAGACGCAGCCGATCACTTATGCATCGAAGGACGATCCACCGATGTTCCTGGCGTTCGGATCGGCCGATACGACGGTCAAGCCGCGCAACAGCAGGAACATGGCGGCGGCGTTGCAAAAGGCCGGCGCGCCCTATGTGCTGCGCGATTATCCGGGCAAGACCCACAACGATCTGGTGATGGGGCTATCCAAGCCGTTTCGCGGCAATGCGCCCACGCTTGCCGAAACGGTGGCGTTCCTCAAGGCCAACTCACGCTGAGGGCCGGGGTTTGCGCCCCGCCGACTGCTGCCCCATATGGCGGGGATGAGCGACAAAGACACGACATGGCACGGGACGACGATCGTTTCGGTGCGCAAGAACGGCAAGGTTGTCATCGCCGGGGACGGCCAGGTGACGATGGGCCAGACGGTGATGAAGCCGACGGCGCGCAAGGTGCGCGCGCTGGGCGACGGCAAGGTGATCGCCGGATTTGCCGGGGCCACCGCTGACGCGTTCACCTTGCTGGAACGGCTGGAGCGCAAGCTGGAGCAGCATCACGGGCAATTGCTTCGAGCCGCCGTCGAGCTCGCCAAGGACTGGCGGACCGACAAGTTCCTGCGCAACCTCGAAGCGATGATGATCGTCGCCGACAAGGACGTGACGCTGATCCTGACCGGGAACGGCGACGTGCTTGACCCAGACGGCGGCATCGCGGCGATCGGATCGGGCGGCAATTACGCCTTGGCGGCGGCGCGCGCGCTCGCCGATTACGAGCCGGACGCCGAGACGCTGGCGCGCCGGGCAATGAAGATCGCAGCGGAAATCTGCGTCTATACCAACGACAGCCTGACGGTAGAGGCGCTGGAGACCGCAAGCTGATCGACCGACGCACATTGCGTTGCGGGGCGGGCAGCGGCGGCGCTGCGCTGGCGCTGCCGGGCTGCGCGGCGACGATTGCGCGCCCGGCGTTTGCAAACCGCTGCCTGCCCCGTGTGAACGTCGCCGACGATCGGCTGATCCGCACGCTAGTGGGCCTTCGTCCGTTTCGGCCATCGGGATTCGTGGTGCGGGCAGAGAGCCTGGGCGACAAGCGGCTGGTGCACAATTACGGGCATGGCGGATCGGGCATCACGCTGAGCTGGGGCACGTCGCGGCTGGCGACCAATCTGGGGCTGCCGGGCTATTCGGGCTCGGTCGCGGTGATCGGATCGGGCGTCGTCGGCCTGACGACCGCGCGGCTGGTGCAGGAAGCGGGCTATCCCGTCACGATCTATGCCAAGGCGCTGCCGCCCGAGACGACGTCCAACATCGCCGGCGGGCAATGGTATCCCTCGATCCTCTACGATTCGGATCGGTTGACCCCGGCGTTCGAAGCGCAACTCGTCGCCGCGGCGTCCTACGCCTATCAACGCTATCAGATCATGATCGGCGAGGAATATGGCATCCGGTGGATGACCAACTACCTGTTGTCCGATGATCCGCCGGGCGAGGGCGACACCGATCGGCTGCTCAAATCAATGTTGCCCGAAGCGCGCGATCTGGGCCCGGGTGCGCGCGGCTTCGACTATGCCCATGTCGGCCAGTTCGACGGGATGTTGATCGAGCCGCCGCGCTTCCTGCGCGCCATGCTTCGCGACGTGCAGATCGCCGGCGGCAGGATCGTGGTGCGCGATTTCCACGATCCAGGAGAAATCGCCGCCTTGCCCGAGGGGTTGATCTTCAACTGCACCGGATTGGGCGCCGCGCAGCTGTTCGGTGACGCGGAACTGGTGCCGATGCGCGGCCAGCTGGCGGTATTGCTGCCCCAGCCAGAGGTCGATTACGCGATCGAGACGGACAATGGCATGTACATGTTCTCGCGCAGCGATGGCGTGATCCTGGGCGGCACCGCCGATCGCGGCGATTTTTCGCTGGATGTCGACCCCGAGACGACCCGGCGTCTGATCGCGCGCCACGCCGCCATCGCGCGCCGGCTTCGCTGCGCTTGATCGCCCGTCTCGGCGCTCCAATATCCCTGTCTCCCCATCCTGAGAGTTTCATGAACGACCAACTGACCCCCAAGGCGATCGTCGCCGCGCTCGATCAGCACATCATCGGCCAGCGGGACGCCAAGCGCGCCGTCGCCGTGGCGCTCCGCAATCGCTGGCGGCGCCAGCAGCTCGATGCCGATCTGCGCGACGAGGTGACGCCCAAGAACATCCTGATGATCGGCCCCACCGGGTGCGGCAAGACCGAGATTTCGCGGCGGCTGGCCAAGCTGGCTGATGCGCCGTTCGTGAAGGTGGAAGCGACCAAATTCACCGAGGTCGGCTATGTCGGCCGCGACGTGGAGCAGATTGCGCGCGATCTGGTCGAGGAAGCGATCCGGCTGGAGAAGGAGCGACGCCGTCTGGCGGTGAAGGACAAGGCCGAGGAGGCGGCGATGAACCGCCTGCTCGATGCGCTGACCGGCAAGGATTCCTCGACCGCGACGCGCGAGGCGTTTCGCCAGCGATTCGCCGACGGGCATCTCGACGACAAGGAAATCGAGCTCGAGCTTGAGGCCAACCCGCAAATGCCGTTCGAGATTCCGGGCGGCGGGCAGGTCGGCATGATCAATCTTTCCGACATGATGGGCAAGGCGTTCGGCGGCGGGCAGCAAATGAAGCGCCGCAAGATCAGCGTGCGCGCGGCCTGGGAAAAGCTCGTCGAAGAGGAAGCCGACAAGCGGCTCGATCAGGACGAGGTGAGCCGGATCGCGCTGGCCGATGCGGAAGCGAACGGGATCGTGTTCCTCGACGAGATCGACAAGATCGCCGTCAGCGACGTGCGCGGCGGTTCGGTGA
>JBQCEK010000346.1:0-2009 GCA_051960335.1 Sphingomonas sp. | reverse complement strand
TTCCGGCCCTTTTTTCGTCAGGCTGGCAGCGCCTCGCCGGTCAGGGAATGGCTGTTCAGCGAGCTTCCATGTCGATCGGCTCGATCGCGCCGTCCTTGGTGTAGGTGACAGGCGCGATCGCGATCTTGCGACGGTCATGATAAGGGCCGTTGCCCATCTCATATTCCCAACGGTGATAGACGATCAGCCAGCTGTCCGACTCCGGCAGATGGAGGAAGGAATGATGCCCAGGGCCCTTGTAGTTGCGATCGCTCTGCAGGATCACCCCGGCATATTTCCAGGGTCCCGTCGGCGAGAGCGATACGGCGTAGCGGACATTGTAACTCGCGTCGTTCCAATGGCCCGAGCTGTAAGAGAGGTAGTAGATGCCGCGCCGTTCATGCATAAAGGCGCCCTCGGTGAAGCCCGGTGGCTGATCGACCGGGATTTCCCGCGTGACGGTGATCATATCGGGCGCCAGCTCATAGACGTGAAGCGTCGATCCGGCGCTTCCGCCAGCATAGAGCAGGCGCCGCCCCGATTTCGGGTCGACGAACACCATCGGATCGATCGCCTCGAACCCGTTGCTGCCCGTCACCAACGGCTTTCCGCTGTCGCGGCATGGCCCTGCTGGAGTGTCGCACAGCGCGACCCCGATCCGGCTGGGCGTTGGGTCCTGCGGACCGACCGCGAAGTAGAAGAAGTAATGGCCATCCGCCTCCACCATGTCCGGTGCCCACAGCATGTGATGCGGCGCGCCATCGGCTATCCAAGCGATGTTGGAAAGGCGGAGCAGCGGCTCATGCTCGGTCCATTGCTCAAGATCGGGCGAAGACCAAGCGCGCAGCGTATCGCCGTCACCGGTCGGATAGATCCAGGTCTCGCCCGCGAATTCGTCGGCATCCGGATCGGCGCCGACGAACAGCGCCTTGCCGAACTGTGGACCCTTGCTCGCCGCGACCAGCGCAGAGGTCGCGACGAGCAGGGCCAGCGCGCAGCGGCTGCCCCGCCTCGTCACTGCGCAGCCGCCGGCACGACGCCTTTCGGTGAAGCGGTCAGCCGTTTGATGAGATCGACCTCAGCCTGCCTGTAAGGGGTACCGTCGGTGTGCAGAACTTCGTGGAACCAGATGGTCGGTTCTTCGAATGTATAGGGCTTTTTCCAGCTATCCCAGGGCAGCCGCGTCTGCGTCTTGCCATCAACAAAGCCCCAGTTGACCATCGCGATGTTCAACCGCTTGCCGATCGGCAAAGAACCGTCAAACGTCGATCCCGCGCCTCGGGCCATATATTCGGTGCACATGACGGGGCGACCGTAGGTCAGCATCTGCCTCGCACGGCGCAGAAAGATTTCGGGCCAGCTATAGTCATGGAAGCTCATCACGTCGGATTGAGTGATCTGAATCCGCTCCACCGGATCGAGCGTTTCCATTTGGTCCCAGTGATCACCGGTCCACAGTCCGCTGGTCAGCGGCTGCGTCGGGTCGACTGAACGCGCCCAGGTGAAGACCTGGCCGAGCAGCCCCGCAACGAGTTCCTTCTTGTGCGGCGTTGAAGGATAATTCCCGCCGCCGCCATTGTTCGGTTCGTTCCACACGTCCCAAGCGAAGATGCGATCGTCGTTCGCGAAGGTGCCGACGATGTCCTTAACATAGGCTTCGAGCTTGTGGTAACTGGCCTTGTCGGCGAGCCGTTCGGCGCCAGGCGCCTGCACCCAGCCCGAATTATGCACGCCGGGGATCGGCGGGTGCTGTGGGCCCAGCTTCGGGTCGGGGTCCCAGCAACTGTCGAACAGGACGAAGATTGGCTTGATGTGGTGCTTCGCCGCAATCGTCAGGAAAGTGTCGATACGCTTCTTGAAACCGACCGCGTCCTGCTCCCACAGCAGGTTATGGAGAAAGATGCGCATCGTCGTCACCCCCATTGCCTGCGCCCAGCCGAATTCCTGGTCGATGCGCGCCGGATCGAAGGTCGGCTCCTGCCACATTTCGAGCTGGTTGATCGCATCGGAGGGGACATAGTTCGATCCCA
>JBQCEK010000345.1:0-14832 GCA_051960335.1 Sphingomonas sp. | reverse complement strand
AAGCGGCTGGTCGCCGATCGGAGCCTGGACAAGGCGATGTTGCAGGATGAGGCCGTTTGACAATCGATCCGGGGGATCGATTGTAGGCCGAATGGGTCGCGAAAGCTCTGAGGCCTGATCGGCGGCGCCAGCTCGGCGACGATGCTCGCAACACCTGGCAGGTCAGCATCAGGCTGGCATGCTTCGGGCGGAGCGATCGAGCTACCACTCGATCGAGCTACCACTATCGTGGTTGTCGCGCCGATCGGGCCGAGCTGAAGAAGCGGATGCGGGAAATCGCCGAGACGCGCGTGCGTTACGGCTATCGTCGTATCCATGTGTTGCTTCGGCGGGAGGGCTGGGATGTGAACGCGAAACGGGTTTACCGGCTTTACAAGGAGATGGGACTGCAGTTGCGACCCAAACCGCCGAAGCGCCGGGTGAAGGCGAAGCTGAGAGAAGGCTGCTGCGCAGCGCCTTGTTCGAATGAAGTGTGGGCCATGGACTTCGTCCATGATCAGCTTGCCACCGGGTCGAAGCTGCGCATTCTGACCGTGGTCGACACGTTCAGCCGGTTCTCGCCGGCGCTTGTGCCGCGGTTCAGCTTCCCGGCGCCTGACGTGATCGATGTGCTCGAGCGGGTATGCGGCGAGGTGGGTTATCCAGCCTCGATCCGGGTCGACTAGGGTAGCGAGTTCGTCTCCCGTGATCTCGACCTGTGGGCTTACACACGCGGCGTAATCCTCGACTTCAGTCGGCCGGGCAAGCCGACCGACAACGCGTTCATCGAATCGTTCAACGGCAATTTCCGGGCGGAATGCCTAAACCAGCACTGGTTCATGAGCCTCGACGACGCGGTTCGAAAATACGAAGCTTGGCGCAGAGACTAATAACGAGGTGCGACCACACAGCGCGATCGGCAACAAGGTGCCGATATCACTGGTAAACCGATCAGTGGCACCTGGGCCGCCACTATCGGCAGAGGCTGGATGGCGACCGGCCGGGTGGTCCAAGAAGGGGTAGCAGCTCAAAACAAACCCGGACTCCAGTTATGACTGGAGGAGAAATGGGGAGCACGTCAACAACGGTCGGTCTCTGGTTGCCGCTGGATGAAAGAAGGGGGTCACGTCAGCGAAACGGGCCAGCTTCCGGGTGCGGTGGAATATCAAACGTGAGGACCGGTGGGCGGCTCCGAGAGCTCGTTGAAAACTCAGTACGAAAATTTTCGCTACCTAAACGCTATCTAGGCCGAAAATGCCGCAATAGACCCAGCCCTGACGGGCGGTAGGTCATTGTTTTTACATTGAAAAGATGGTGGACGCACTAGGGCTCGAACCTAGGACCCGCTGATTAAGAGTCAGCTGCTCTACCAACTGAGCTATGCGTCCGTGCCGATCGAAATGGTGGCGGCTGAAAGGGCTGCCGTCGATTGGAAGGCGGGCGTTAGCATCCGTTTTTGGGGAATGCAAACCCCAGTGGCCCACTTTTTTCGCCTTTGCTCATAAACGCGATAATTTGCGATTTTGGCGATCGATCGACATCAGGATTCCCAGGCACAGCAACACCGTTAGCTGCGCCGATCCGCCGAAACTGACAAGCGGCAGCGGGATGCCGACGACGGGAGCCAGCCCCATCACCATCCCGAGATTGATCGCCACATAGAAGAAGATCGTCGAGGCGAGCCCCGCGGCGGCGAGGCGGGCAAATCGGGTTTGCGCGTTGAGTGAGACCCTGATCCCCCACAGGATCACCCAGAAAAAGGCGATGATCAGCAGCACGCCGCCGATCAATCCCCATTCCTCCGCCATTGTCGCAAACACGAAATCGGTATGGCCTTCGGGAAGATAATCGAGATGGCTCTGCGTGCCGTTGAGGAATCCTTTGCCCAGCACACCGCCCGATCCAATCGCGATCTTCGACTGGCTGATGTGATAGCCCATGCCCAGCGGATCGCGATCGGGATCGAGGAAGATCATGATTCGATCGCGCTGATAGCCGTGGAGCAGGAAATTGACCGCGAGCGGCGCGGCGACGGCCAAGCCCAACGCTCCTGCGACAAACAGCCTGAGCGGCACGCCAGCGAGAAACATGATGATCACACCGCTGCCGACGACCATTAGCCCGGTGCCGAGATCGGGTTGATGTGCGATCAGGGCCGCGGGAAACAGGATCATCAGCGCCGGCACCCAAACGGCGACGAAGCGGCGCGTCTCGCTGGGCGGGAGCATATCGTAGAACATCGCGACGGCAAGGACGATGCACGGCTTCATGAATTCGGACGGCTGAAGCTGGAAGGGCCCAACGCCAAGCCAACGCTGCCCGCCGCCCCGCACCGCACCGATCAATTCGACCAGGATCAGCATCACGATTAGAATCGCGTAGGCGGGCAGGGCGCTCCGCCGCCAAACCCATTCGGGCACGCGAGATACGGCAATGGCACCGGCCAGGAAGACGAGGAAGCGAACGCCCTGCGGGAACGCCCAAGGGCGCAGATGTCCACCCGCCGCCGAATAGAGCACCACCAGGCCGAACCCACCGATCGCGAGCACCGTCAGGATCAGGCGCCAGGGAATCTGGGCCAGCGGCGCGGGAATGAAATCCGGCCGCGTCATTGGCCGCCGTCCGGTGAACCGAGTTCCGCGGCGGTGCCCGGCGCGGCGGAATTGGCGGCGGCTTCGGCCGCGGCATTGCTTGCGGCGGCCGCCTTGACGACCGCGCTTGAATCGGCAGTCGCTCCGGCGTCCGTTTTGGTGGTCAGGAGTTCGGGCAGCTGGTGCGCCGCGCGCCAGGCGATTTCCTGCTCGGCCATGCGGGTGCGGATGTCGCCGCCCCAGGTCGGTTCGACTTCGGTCAGCGCCTTCGCCGCGCGGTCGCGATCGAACAGATAGGTCATGATGTCGCGGCCAATCGCCGGTGCGTCGAGATTGCGGATCAGGTGGCCGTTATGTTCAAGCACCAGCGAGGCCGCGTATCGCGGGTTTTCGGCGGGCGCGAAGCAGATGAACAAGGCATGTTCGCGCAGCTTGAACGGAACGCCTGCATTGCCGGTGCGGCCGGCGGCGCGATCGGCCATGGTGATGCGACGCACCTGTGCAGTGCCGGTCTTGGCGGCGAGACTGACTCCTGGAATATAGAGACGGGCCGCGCCGGCTGTCCCCCCGTCGTTCACTGCGGCGTACATCGCATCGCGAACCACGGCGACGTGCTGCGGATCGATATTCGGCAGCGGGGGAGCGGCGCCATGACGATGATCGAGCAGGACGCGGGGCACGATCTCACGGCCCGAAGCGATCCGCCCGGCCATGACCGCGAGCTGGAGCGGATTGACCAGCACATAGCCCTGGCCGATTGACGCGTTCATCGTGTCGGCGACGGTCCATGGATGGTGGTATTTCTTCAGCTTCCACTCAGGATCGGGGACGGTCCCGTAGCGCTGGCTACTGAAGGGAATATCGAACTGCTGGCCAAGACCGAGCTCGCGCGCGACGGGAGCGATCGCGCCATAGCCGGCGCGCCTGGCCATCTCGTAGAAATAGATGTCGCAGCTTTGTGCGACGGCCCGGCGCATCGAAATAGAGCCGTGGCCGCCTCGCTTCCAGCAATGGAACAGCGTGTTGCCCACGCGCGTGGCGCCAGTGCAATTCACCGTCTCGTCAGGCGATACGCCGATCCGCTGCAAGGCGAGCGAATTCATCGGCTTGACGGTCGACCCTGGTGGATAAAGGCCCTGGAGCACCTTGTTCATCAACGGCACGTGATCGTTGGCGGACAGCATGTCCCATTCCAGATGACTGATACCGTCCGAAAAACTGTTCGGATCATAGGCCGGCATCGAGCACATCGCGAGCACGTCGCCGGTCAGGCAATCGAGCACCACCGCCGATCCCGAATTGGTGCCCAGCCGGCGTGCGGCATATTCCTGCAAGCCGAGGTCGATCGCCAGCCTTACGTTCTGCCCCGGCGTATCGGGCCGGGTCGCCAGCTGTCGAACCACCTTGCCCCGCGCGGTGATCTCGACGCGTTTCGCGCCCGGCAGGCCCTGCAAACGAGATTCCAGTGATTTCTCGAGGCCATCCTTGCCGATCTTGAACCCGGGTGTGATCAACAAAGGATCGTGAGTCTTCTCATATTGCGCAGCCGAGGCCGTGCCGACATAGCCGGTCAAATGAGCGACTGCCGCGCCGGCAGGATAGTTGCGCGAATAGCCTTGGGTCGGCGCAACGCCCGGCAACTCCGGCCAGTGCACGTAAACGCGCGCGAATTGCTCATAGTCGAGATTGTCGGCGACCTGAACCGGCTGAAATCCCGCCGCTTGCTTCAGATCGGCGCGGATCCGCTCCATCGCTTCGGGTGACAGCAGCAGCATCTGCTGCAATTGCCCCAGCACGCGATCCTTGTCCTGCAACTGATCAGGGATGATGTCGACGCGAAAGTCCGTCCGATTATTGGCGATCGGCACGCCATTGCGATCAATGATCCAGCCACGCCGGGGTGGAATCATCGTCAGATTGACGCGGTTGCTTTCGGACAACAGTTCGTAATGCTGGTTCTCGGCGATCGACAGCCACGCCATCCGGCCGGCCAACACCGCGCCCACCGCCGCCTGTGCACCGCCAAGGGCGATGGCGCGCCGCGTGAAGCTGTAGGTTTGCGACGCTTCGGTAACGATGCGGTTGGGCCGCTTCATGCGCGCCCGCGCTTCCGATCCAGCCAGGCGACGAACCGGGCGATCAGCGGGAACAGCATGACGGAAACGAGAATCTGCACAACCAGCATCGTATCGACATGCGCAGCGATCGGCGAGGCGATCAAGCGGCCGCCGATCAAGGCAAAGGCGATCGCGCCGGCGGCGATCAGCCAATCCTGCCAGAAGTCACGCCACACCAGACGCGTGTCGAACAATTCGATGACGAAGAAGATGATCGTCCACAGCAGGATCGCGCTGCCGAGCGGCTGCCCGCTCACCAGATCGTCGAACAGCCCGAAGGGGGCTGCCGCCCAGATCTTGAACAGCTCAGGTCGGAGCAGACGCCGGCCGAGCAACATCATCAGGCCGAAGGGCGGCAGCACGGGATGGCTGGCGATCATCGGTACGATCGTGACCAGGGACGCCAGCAACACGGAAGCGATCGGCAGGCCGATCCGCTGCCATCGCGGCGCACTTGGAGCGAAGCGGGCGGGGGGTGCTTCGTTCATTGCGGCGGGGGCGTCGGCGCTGGTGGCGGGGGGCGGAAAAAGGCGCGCTGAACGATCGCATAGTCGAGCGTGTCAGGCTGCTCGAACGGTATGGCGAGGGCGCCGTCGCGGCTGCGGCTGACGATCCTGGCGACAGGAATGTTGGGCGGATAAAGGCCGCCCGTCCCCGAACTCACGAGCACGTCGCCGATCTTGAAGCCGCTGTCACCCAGGCTGACCGGGCGAATTTCCAGCAAGCCGTCGCCGCGCCCGCCGGCAATCGCCGGGACGCCGTCGCGCGTTCGCCGCACCGGCACGACGCTTTCAGGATCGCCGATCAGCAGTACTCGCGCGGTATCGGGGCCAGCTTCCAGGATGCGGCCGATGATTCCGTGCGGCCCCGTCACCGGCTGACCTTCGCGAACACCTTGGCGCCAACCGGCGTTAAGCAGCGCGAATCGCCGCGTGCTGGACGCCGATGAACTGACGAGCCGTGCCGCAACAACGGTGTCGGTGGAGCGATCACGCAGCGCCAGCAGGTGTTGCAAACGATGATTTTCATAGCTCAGCATGCGCGCGCGCATCAGCAATTCGTGCTGGCGCGCGATCTGGCCGCGGAGCCGGATATTTTCGTGCATCACCCCGAAATAATTGCCGATCGCATCGGGCACAGCCGCAACAGCGCGTCCGATGCTGGCGATCCCGCCGGAAACAGGCGCCGTGAATTCGGCGACTCCGCTGCGCATCGCGGCAAAGGCTGGCGGGTTGATGGTCGAAACGATCAGCAACACGCCGCCGATCACCGCGGCAAACCCGGCGACGACATAGCCGAAAAACAGTCCGTATTGCGCCCGACGCGAAAATCCGGGGCGCCGGTTACGTGGCGGCGCCATCCCCCAAGCCTCCTCAGCCGGTCATCAGCACGCCGCGGAACATCGGATCCTCGAGCGCTCGGCCGGTGCCCAAGGCGACGCAAGTCAACGGCTCCTCGGCGACGGTGACGGGCAGCCCGGTCTCATCGCGAAGCACCTCGTCCAGCCCTTGCAGCAATGCGCCGCCGCCAGTGAGCACGATGCCCTGATCGACGATGTCGGCGGCCAGTTCAGGCGCGGTGTTCTCCAACGCGATGCGCACCCCTTCCACGATCGTCCCGACGGGCTCGCTGAGCGCCTCCGCGATCTGGCCCTGGTTGATCTGGATTTCCTTGGGTACGCCGTTGACGAGGTCGCGGCCCTTGATGTGGATCGTCTGGCCGATGCCGTCGGCGGGCGCCTTGGCGACGCCCACTTCCTGCTTGATCCGCTCGGCAGTGGCTTCACCAATCAGCAGATTGTGGTTGCGGCGAACATAGGAGACGATCGCTTCGTCCATCTTGTCGCCGCCGACGCGAACCGACGTCGTGTAGGCAAGGCCGCGCAGCGACAGGACGGCGACTTCCGTGGTGCCGCCGCCGATATCGACGACCATCGATCCGATCGGCTCTGTGACCGGCATATCGGCGCCGATCGCGGCCGCCATCGGTTCCTCGATCAGCCAGACCTGCGATGCGCCCGCATTCTGCGCGGCATCGCGGATCGCGCGGCGCTCGACCTTGGTCGATCCCGAGGGAACGCAGATCACGATTTGCGGCCAACGGGCGAAGCGGCGCTGGCCGTGAACCTTCTGAATGAAATATTTGATCATCTGCTCGGCGACGTCGATGTCGGCGATCACGCCGTCGCGCAGCGGACGAATGGCTTCGATCGTGCCGGGCGTCTTGCCCATCATGAGCTTGGCGTCGTCACCGACGGCCTTGACCTTCTGCACACCGTTCAAGGTTTCGATCGCCACAACCGATGGCTCGTTGAGCACGACGCCGCGGCCGCGCACGTAAACCACCGTGTTGGCGGTGCCCAGGTCGATCGCCATGTCGTGGGACATCAATTTGAAGAAACGCGAAAAGAGCATCGATCAATCCGTCAGTCGCCGCGTCGCCCCCGCCGCGGTGGTTCGCACATTATATCCCGTGTTTCCCCAGCCTGGAAATCCACGCTTGGGTTGCCGTTTGATGCGGGTCGCGGGATGCCGCCGCTTGGGCTACAGCTTGTCTCATGTCAATACGCCGCCTCCCCGAACAGCTCGTCAATCGTATCGCCGCCGGTGAAGTGGTGGAAAGGCCCGCCAGTGCGTTGAAGGAACTGGTTGAAAACGCGATCGATGCCGGCGCGAGCCGGATTTCGGTGCGATTGGAAGGCGGTGGCGTCGATCTTGTAGAAGTTACGGACGACGGTTGCGGCATGGCTCGCGACGATATGGCACTGGCGCTCGAACGGCATGCGACATCGAAGCTGCCCGATGAGGCGATCGAGGCGGTGACGACACTGGGCTTTCGCGGCGAGGCGCTGCCCTCGATCGCCAGCGTCGCCCGGTTGACGCTCGAAAGCCGGGTCCGCGGCGCGGATGGCTGGCAGCGCGTGATCGACAACGGCGTGTTGACGGGGGAGGGGCCTGCAGCGCTGCCGCCCGGTACGCGCGTTCGCGTCGAGCTTCTGTTCGATCGAGTGCCGGCTCGCCGCAAATTCCTGCGCACGCCGCGCGCCGAATATGCCGCGTGCATGGATGTAGTGAAACGTCTTGCGATGGCTCGCCCCGATATCGGCTTCACGCTCGAACACGATGGCCGCCGCGTGCTCTCGGTCGTCGCCGGAGAGACTCGGCCCGAACGTGTCGCTGCGCTCACCGACAAGGCGTTGATCGAAAACAGCGTGGGGATCGATCTGGAGCGCGAAGGGCTGCGGCTTGGCGGTGTCGCCGGGCTGCCGACGTTCAATCGCGGCGTCGCGGATCATCAATATCTATTCGTCAACGGCCGGCCCGTGAAGGACCGCCTGCTCGTTGGTGCGGTGCGCGGGGCTTACGCCGAATTGCTGGCGCGCGATCGCCATGCAGTGGTCGCGTTGTTTCTGGATGTTCCCAGCGACGCGGTGGACGTCAACGTCCATCCGGCCAAGACCGAAGTGCGCTTTCGCGACGCCGCGCTGGTACGCGGCCTGATCGTCAGCGGCCTGCGGCGCGCGCTCGATGCCGAGGGGTTCCGCAGCCAGCGCCCCACCGAGGCGGCGCTGGAGATGTGGCAGAGCGAGCCTTCCCGCCATCCCGGCGGGGGTGGAGCCTCAACTCCAGACTTGCCGATGGGCGAAGAGGTGGGGGGCTGGGTGCCCGCGTTTGCGGGGGTGGCGAGAGTGGGGGATCGCCGCCCCGCCTTTTTCTCACCGCCGCCGCAAGCCCGCGCCGAACCCGCTTATGCGCCGCCGCCCGAAACCGCGCACTTTCCGCTCGGTGTCGCGCGGGGGCAAGTTGCCAAGACCTATATCGTCGCGGAGGCCGAGGACGGGCTGGTGATCGTCGATCAGCACGCCGCGCATGAACGGCTGGTGCTGGAGCGCATGCGCGCTGGAATCGCAGGGAAAGGCGTCGCGGCGCAGGCATTGTTGATCCCCGAAGTCGTCGAGCTGGATGAGACGGCCTGTGACCGATTGGAGGAGCGCGCCGCCGAACTGAGCGAGCTGGGCCTCGATCTGGAGCGTTTCGGTCCCAAGGCGATGCTCATACGTGCCGTGCCGGGGCCGCTCGGCCAAAGCGATGTCACTGGCCTCATCGTCGATCTCGCCGACGAACTGGCGGCGTTTGACGAGACGCTGAGCCTCGAGGAGCGCATCGATCATGTTGCGGCGACGATGGCTTGCCACGGCTCGGTCCGCGCTGGCCGTATTCTTTCGGTCGCCGAAATGAATGCGCTCCTCCGCGAAATGGAGGCAACGCCTCATTCCGGCCAGTGCAACCACGGCCGTCCGACCTGGGTGAAGCTTGCTCACTGCTACATCGAGAAGCTGTTAGGGCGGCGGTAAGTTTCAACCGGTGAGGTAATGTTCGCCTGTTAGCCCTATTCGGACTCGATCCGTCGCCATAGCCGGCGCATCATGCGGCGATTTGGTTCCGCTCCGGACCAAAAAGATTCCCGATCGACCGCCGGCAACCATCTGCGCGGCCGCGCATTCTCGCTGCAAGATCAACTACAAAGTATTGCGTCATGCGGCATATCCTCGCGATCGTCCTTGCCCTCATACCGCTGGTCGCGGTGATTGGCGCCTGCGTCGCCTGCCCTTGAGCGTCCCCCCCGCCAATCGAAACAGAAAGGGCCGCCCGGATCGCTCCGGACGGCCCTTCTTCGATGGTTCACCGAGTTGATCAGCCGTTGTTGTCGGCGTCCTCGACGGCGGCATCGGCGCGATCTTCGCGCGTATTGCCTTCGGCCACGATCTCGCCAAGTTCGGCATTGGCGTCATAATCTTCGGTGAAGCCCGTGGTATCACGGCCTTCCTCGAACATCTGCGCCATAACATCGACGCCCGACGCCTGCATCTCGGCCTCTTCGGGCGAGCGCGCGACGTTGATCTTGATCGTCACCGACACTTCGGGGTGCAGCGCGACCTTCACCTCGTGCACGCCGATCGCCTTGATCGGCTTGTCTAGCACGACCTGGCTCTTGGCGATCTTGTGGCCATCGGCCTCAAGCGCCTCGACCACGTCGCGCACTGCGACCGAACCGTAGAGCTGGCCGGTGTTCGACGACTGACGGATCAGCGTCAGCTGGGTGCCGTCAAGACCCTTGGCTTCCTTCTCGGCCTCGCCGCGGCGCGACGCGTTTTCAGCTTCAATTCGCTCACGATTGGCTTCGAAGACCTTGCGGTTGGCTTCGTTGGCGCGGAGCGCCTTCTTGTTGGGCAGCAGGAAGTTACGGGCAAAGCCGTCCTTCACCTTCACCACGTCGCCGATGGCGCCGAGCTTTTCGACCCGTTCGAGCAGGATAACGTCCATCAGTTCGCTCCTTACTTAACCAGGTAGGGCAGCAGGCCCAGGTGACGGGCGCGCTTGATCGCCTGGGCGAGCTCGCGCTGCTTCTTCGCGCTCACCGAGGTGATGCGCGAGGGGACGATCTTGCCGCGCTCGGACACGAAGCCCTGCAGCAGACGAACGTCCTTGTAATCGATCCGCGGAGCGTCCTTCGCGGAGAAGGGGCAGCTCTTGCGGCGGCGGAAGAATGGGCGTGCCATGGTTTCAGGCCTCCTTAGAATTCGCGGTCGCGGCGCGGGCCACGATCACCACGGTCGTCACGATCGCGGCCACCCTCGCGGCCGCCGCTCGAACGACGGCTATCGCGGTCGCCCTTGCGCATCATCACGGACGGGCCATTCTCATGCTCGTCGACGCGGACGGTCATGTAGCGGATCACGTCTTCGTTGATCGCGGTCTGGCGCTCCAGCTCGGCGACGACATCGCCGGGGCCATCGATTTCGAGCATCACATAATGCGCCTTGCGGTTCTTGGCGATCTTGTACGCCAGGCTGCGCAGGCCCCAGGTCTCGGTCTTGACGACCTTGCCCTTCATATCCTCGATGATCTTGGTGGCGTTTTCCGCCAGTGCGTCCACCTGCGCCTGTGCCAGATCCTGGCGCGCAAGGAACACATGCTCGTAAAGAGCCATGTCTCGTCCTTCGTCTTGGCCGATCGCTGACGCTCGCACCATGCGAAGCGCCCCTCCGGCTATCGTCTCAAAAGCAAACCGAGGCGGAAAGCTGGCGCTTTCCACCCCGATTGGCGGTTTCCTTAGCGGTTTCCGGGCGAAACGCAAGTCCCGCCCGGATGCCGCTATGCTTAGTTGAATGCGCCGCCGATCACTGCCCCGATCAGGCCACCGGTCAACGCGACCAGCACAGCGTCATTGCCAGAACGCACCCAGTGATAGCCGCGGGGCGGCGTGTACAAGCGGTGGTAGCTGCGATAGTTCGTCACTACGCGGTAATTCGGGGCGTAGCGATAATCGAAGCGCTGACCCCGCGCCCAGGTGCGATACCGCGGCTGCGTCGCTCGATAGGCATTGTGGTCGACGACCGTGCGACGAACCACCGTGCGATTGGGCAACTGGCGCTTCTGCTTGATCACGGTGCGGCCATTGGCCTTCTGCTTGACGACCGTGGTCTCGTGGCGCTGCGCAGCGTCCGCCGGGGCGGCGGCGAGGATCGGGCTGGCGACCATCGAAACGGCGATCGCGCTCAGAAGAAACTTTTTCATTGTTCTCACTCCACTTCTTCGGCGCCGCTCATCGGCGTCATGGACAAAGTAGGAGAGGGGTGTCGCAGCGATTTGTCGGGGAAACGACCAAATGGTCGCAATTTGTCGCGGCGATCAGGCGGCTTCGGCTTGCACGGGTTCGGCGAGCAGCTTTGCTTTCAACGCGCCCCAATTGCCGAGCGACCATGCGGCAGGATCCTCAGGACCAATGATCCGATCGTTCACGCCATCCAGCCGTTCGGTGCGGCTGGGGACAAGCCGGTGCTCGCTCACCGAGAAAAAGGTGCGAAGCAGCGGTCGGGTCAGGTCGTCGGCGCTCTCCATGACGACCAACGCCAGTCGATCGGATCGCAGGCGAACCAGCGTGCCGACGGAATAGATTCCGACGCTCCGTACGAAGGCCGCGAAAATTCGCGGATCGAAATGGCCATGCCACTGCGCCATGCGGTCAAGCGCGTCGGCCGGATGCCAGGCACGCTTGTAGGCGCGATCGGAAGTGATCGCGTCATAGACGTCGCACACGGCCCCCATCCGGGCGTAAAGGCTGATCGCATTGCTCGACAAGCCGTGCGGATAGCCCGAGCCATCGATCCGCTCATGGTGATGAAGGCAAACATCTCGAGCGATCGCCGGGACGTTGCCGCTAGCCAGCAAAACATCATGGCCACGTTCGGGGTGGCTCTTCAAAACCGAGAATTCGCTCTGCGTCAGCGCGCCGGGTTTGTGAAGGAGTTCAACCGGCACCGCCATCTTGCCCACGTCGTGGAGCAGACCGGCCAAGCCGATATCGCGGATCAGCGTCTCTTCCATTGCCAAATGCCGTGCGAGATTGATCATCAGCGCGCAGACGGCGACCGAATGCAGATAGGTATATTCGTCTTTGCTCTTGAGCCGCGCGATGCCGATCAGCGCGTAGGGGTTGCGCGCGACCGATTGTGAAATCTCATCGACGAGCGGCGCGAGTTCATCGCCATTCACCGCCTTGCCGAGCCGAATGTCCGCGAACAGGCGCTTCACTGCGCTTTTCGAGCGTTGAACGATTGCGGTCGCACGCTCGATTTCCTCCTCGGCCGTGCAAGGCCGGTTCGACACCGAATGATCGCCAAGATGCGCGCGGCGACGAACCGAGGTACGCGGCGCCGAGCGCGCGGTGGCCGATTTCGCCGGCTCCTCCGCCCGATGCTCACAAGGTCCCAAGGGTGGGCCCGCGCCCCTGGCCGTATTGATGACGACCGTTGGAATGCCGCTGTTGCGCAATTTGGCCAGCTGGCGGTCCGAATTGATCCGAAAGCTCGATCGCCAGAACGGATGATCGAGCCAGGATCCCTCCACGGCCTCGACATACATGCCTATTGCAAGCTGATCTGTCGGCACGCGTATGAGCATGATGGTCCCGTTCCGCCTCTCCGTCGCCGCGCCCTACCAATCCGGATGTAACCTCCAGGATTGTCGACGGTTCGTAAGGGCGCCGGGTTAACGATCGTTATACGCAGCGCGGCGCCGGCTTGCCTTGACGCGCCACCCTTCCTAACCGGGCGCTTCAATGAAGGAGACGATCATGCGCGCGTTCATTTTTCCCGGGCAAGGCAGTCAGGCGGTGGGCATGGGCGCCGCGCTTGCCGAGTCGAGCCGAGTCGCGCTGACAACGTTCCAGGAAATCGACGAGGCGCTTGGCCAGCATCTTTTCCGCCTGATGCGCGAGGGGCCGTCCGACGATCTGACGCTGACGGAAAACGCTCAGCCCGCCATCATGGCGAACGCCATCGCGACCTTGCGCGTGCTGGAGCAGGAGGCCGGCATCAGCCTTGCCGACAAGGCCGATTTCGTCGCCGGGCATAGCCTGGGCGAATATACCGCCTTGTGCGCCGCCGGCGCGATCGATCTTGCGACTACGGCGAAGCTGCTCAAGCTTCGCGGGCGAGCGATGCAGGCCGCGGTGCCGGTCGGCGAGGGGGCGATGGCGGCGCTGCTCGGCGCCGATTGCGCAAAAGCGCAGGAAATCGCCGACGAAGCGGCCGAGGGTCAGGTCTGCACGGTCGCCAACGACAATGATCCGAATCAGGTCGTCATCTCCGGCCACCGCGAGGCCGTCGAGCGCGCGGCGGCGCTGGCAAAGGACAAGGGCGTGAAGCGGGCCGTTATGCTGCCGGTCTCGGCGCCCTTCCACTGCCCCCTGATGCAGCCGGCCGCCGACGCGATGGCCGCCGCGCTCGCCGATGCGCGGATCGATGCCCCCCTGGTTCCGCTCTACGCCAATGTCACGGCGTCGCCGGTTTCGTCGCCGGATGAGATTCGCGCACGTCTTGTCGAGCAGGTGACCGGCCGCGTCCGCTGGCGCGAATCGGTGCTGGCGATGCACGACGTGGGCGTCGACAAGTTCGTCGAGTTTGGCGGCAAGGTACTGGGCCCGATGGTGAAACGCTCTGCCCCCGATGCGGAAGCGATCAGCGTGATTTCGATGGACGATATCGAGACGCTTCTCAAAGCGCTTTAAGGAAAGGTTCTCAGAATGTTCGACCTCACAGGCATGACCGCGCTCGTTACCGGCGCTTCGGGCGGAATCGGTTCGTCAATTGCCAAGGCGCTGGCCGGGCAGGGCGCGCGTCTGGCGCTTTCCGGCTCCAATGCCGAGAAGCTGACCGCGTTTCGCGCCGAACTGGGCGGCGATCACGTCGCCGTGCCGTGCGATCTGTCCAGCGCCGTCGCGGTCGATTCGCTGGTGCCCGCTGCGGTCGAGGCGCTTGGCGGCAAGCTCGACATCCTCGTCAACAATGCCGGTGTCACCCGTGACAACCTGGCGATGCGGATGAAGGACGATGAATGGGATCAGGTGATCCGGGTCAACCTGGAGGCTGCGTTTCGGCTATGCCGGGCGGCCGCCAAGCCGATGATGAAGGCGCGATTCGGCCGGATGATCTCGATCACATCGGTGGTCGGTGCCACCGGCAACCCAGGTCAGGCCAATTACGCCGCCTCCAAGGCGGGACTCATTGGCATGTCGAAGGCGCTGGCGCAGGAGCTTGCCTCGCGCGGCATCACGGTCAATTGCGTCGCCCCCGGTTTCATCCGTTCGGCGATGACCGATGTCCTGCCGGAAGCGCAGAAGACCGCGCTGTTGGGCAGGATTCCGATGGGCGATCTCGGCACCGGGGAAGACATCGGGGCGGCAGTCGTCTATCTCGCCAGCAGAGAGGCGGGCTACGTCACCGGGCAGACCTTGCACGTCAATGGCGGCATGGCGATGATCTAAACCGCCGCTGGCTCTTGTCAGCGCGCAGCCTGCGTTCTACGTGCGTTCAGGTATTTCCAAACCCCAAGCTAGAGAGGGAAGACACATGAGCGAGACTGCCGATCGCGTGAAGAAGATCGTCGTCGAGCATCTCGGCGTCGAAGCCGACAAGGTGACCGAAGATGCGAGCTTCATCGATGATCTGGGCGCCGACAGCCTCGACATCGTCGAGCTGGTGATGGCGTTCGAGGAAGAATTCGGGGTCGAGATCCCCGACGACGCCGCCGAGAAGATCACGACCGTCAAGGACGCGATCACCTATATCGACGAGCACAAGG
>JBQCEK010000344.1:0-2494 GCA_051960335.1 Sphingomonas sp. | reverse complement strand
ATCGTCCCTGGCAAGTCCTTGTCCAAACCGGAAGTTGCAAATGGCAGCGAGCTGCTTAACGCGGAGCTGCAGCTTCCGCGGCAAGCGCGCAACGAGCGCAACGCGTCGCCTCGGGGATTGCGGCAAGGCGCGCCGCCGAAATCACACTCCCGCAGACGAGGCAGACGCCATAGGTTCCGGCTTGAAGTCGAGCGAGGGCGGCATCGATGGCGGCAGTTCTCGCCACGGCGACACGCTCCTCGCCCTCCAATGCCTCATCGTCGGATCGCTCGCTTGCCTGGTCCCCGAGATCGTCGTCCAGCGGCGCGGCAAAATCCGTTTCGATCCTGGCGATCTGGGCGGCCAGGCGAGACCGTTCGGCAAGCAGCAGCCGCTGGAGATCTGACGTCCGCATCAGCGGGCAGCCTCTGCCGACCCCGCCGAAGTGAGAGCCGATGGATAAATCTCGATGTTCCCGGCCAGAACCAAGCGAGACAAATACAAATACGATCGCAGAATATCGAATTCGACGTCTTTGATGTGCCAAACATATCGATGTTGGCTTGGACTGACGATGCCGGCGCGACGCCGGTGACCGCGCCGACGCGAGTCGTGCTGGGCGGACAGGAGCCGTCGGTGCCCGGCGATGCTTCCTCCTACAATACCAAGGGCGCGCTGCCGCCTTACCTTGCCTATCAGGGCGACGGCGACGTCACCGGCGAAGTGATTTACGTCAATTATGGCATGCGTGAGGATTATGAGGCGCTGGCGCGCGCTGGCGTGTCGGTGAAAGGCAAGATCGTCATCGCCCGTTATGGCAAGGGCTGGCGTGGACTGAAGCCGCTGCTGGCTCAAAAGCAGGGAGCGATCGGCTGCCTGATCTATTCCGATCCTGCCGACGATGGCTATGCCAAGGGCGACATCTATCCCGCCGGCGGCTGGCGTTCCGCAGCCGGCGTGCAGCGTGGATCGGTTCAGGATCAGAGCATCCATCCCGGCGATCCCCTGACGCCCGGCATTGCCGCTACGCCGAACGCTAAGCGGCTGACCCGTGAGACTGCGCCGTCCATCCTCAAGATTCCGGCGCTTCCAATATCTTATGGTGATGCCGCGAAGATCCTGCAGCCAATGACGGGCCGTATCGTGCCCGACGGTTGGCAAGGCGCGCTGCCGTTCGCTTATCATCTCGGCGGCGGCACGGTGAAAGTGCATCTCGCGGTGAAGTCCGATTGGTCGCTCAAGCCCGTGCGAGACGTGGTCGCGATAATGAAGGGCGCCACATATCCCGACCAATGGGTGGTGCGCGGCAACCACTACGACGGCTGGGTGTTCGGCGCTTCCGATCCGTTATCGGGCACAGTCGCGATGCTCAGCGAAGCCAAGGCGATCGGTGCGATGGCGAAGCGGGGCTGGCGGCCCAATCGCACGATCGTCTACATCGCCTGGGACGGCGAAGAACCTGGCCTGCTTGGTTCGACCGAATGGACCGAGGATCACGAAGCCGAGCTACGCAAAAAGGCGCTGCTTTATGTCAACACCGACAATGGCGGACGCGGTTTGCTCCATGCCGAGGGCAGCCAGGATTTTCAGCGGCTGGTAAACGAGGCGGCGGCCGATGTCGTCGATCCGGAAACCGGCGTCAGCCTGGAGGCGCGACTGCGCGGGTCTATCGAAGCGCGCGCCTACGACGGGGACCATGTCGAGGAGAACGTGCTCAAGGCAGCGCGAGACGGTGGTGAAATGCCGATCGAACCGCTTGGCTCGGGGTCAGACTATGCGGGATTCCTTGAACATGTCGGAATTGCCTCGCTGAGTCTGGGCTTCGGCGGTGAATCTCCCAATTACGGCGCCTATCACTCAGTTTACGATAGCTTTCATCATGTCATGGCGTTCGATGACCCCGGGCTGCGCTACAGCGCGACGCTCTCGAAGCTGGTCGGTCGTATCGTCTTGCGGATGGCGGACGCCGACACCCCACCACAGCATTTCACTGATTTTGCCGACGCCGTCTCCACCTATTTGTCGGAGATCGAGACGCTTGCCGACACCCAGCGCGACAAGGACGATCTGCGTGTGAAACTTAGTGAGAAAAAGGCTTTCCACCTGGCAAGTAACCCCGATCTGCCCGCCAGTGGGCCAGCCGACGAACCGCGCACGCCGCACCTTGACCTTGCGCCATTGCAGAATGCGGTCGATCATCTCAAGCGGAGCGCTGCGGCCTATGATGCCGCTTACGCCGATCATGGGAGTAGCCTCACAGCCGCTCGGCGCGAAAAGCTCAACGTCATGATGGCGACCATCGATCAGCTCCTGCTCGACTCGAGAGGGCTAACGGGGCGGCCGTGGTTCCGCAATCTGACCTATGCGCCGGGCCGCTTCACCGGATATGGCGCAAAAACCTTCGCCGGCGTGCGAGAAGCGATCGAAGAACGCCGGTTCGACGACGCCAATGATTATGCTGCGCGAACCGGCAAGACGCTTGATGCCTACGCCAATCGACTGGATGCCGCCGCCG
>JBQCEK010000343.1:0-9065 GCA_051960335.1 Sphingomonas sp. | reverse complement strand
ACCACGCCGGGCGTCGCCGATCTCGCCGAGGCGGCCGGCAGGACAACTGGGGGGCCACGCTAACTGGCGCGCCAGACCCGCATCGCGCGATCATATTTGCTGCGCTCCCGCTCGATCCGATCGTTGATCTTGCTTCGCTCCCGATCCTGAGCCGCTTCGACCCTTCGCCGTTCGCGTTCGAGCTCAATCTCCTGGCGTCGGAGCGCCTCCAGCCGGTCACGATGGTGCCTGGACATCGCGGCCAAAAGAGCCTCGGCCTCATCGAGTGCCTTGCGCGACGGACGCGGCTTCGGCTTCGGCCTCGAACGCGCAAGGCGTCGGCTCTCTTCGCCGGGCGTGCGCTCGTTGCTCGAACCAGCTGTGTCGGCCACGCCCGCGCGTTTCGGCTCGCCCTTGGGAAGCGCAGCCAGATGGTCGGCCGTGGTGCCGCGAGCCCGGCGGATTACCTGGCCCGGATGCGCCAATGGCTCGCGGGTCAACGCCGGATCGTCGACCCGTTCGGCCGCGCCGCTCGCGAACAGGTTATGTTCGCTTCCCCATGCCTCGAGCGCCGCCTTCTGGCTCGGGGCTGCGACATAGGCATCATGGAAGCCGATCGGCGTTCGGAACACCTTGAGTTTCAGCCGGCGAGCCATGCCCAGACCTACCGCGGCGCGCTATGATCCGCCAAGCGCGATTTGCGCGCGCCGGCGCTTGGACGCTCGAAGTGCCGGCTCAGACGGATACGAACCAGCGCGCCCGTAACGCGTCGTTCTCCCTTGCGAACCTTCGCGTGCCGCTCGACCGCGCCCCAGCCAAGGTGCCGCTTGGCCTGAACCAGCCACGTACGATCCGGATCTCTGGATAGCGGTGCCCGAGCAGCCGCGCTGATGCGCGGCGCAGATCGGTCAAAGACGTTCTGCCGAGGTCGCGGCCTGCCAGACGACGCCGCGTTGGGGCACTCGCCCGGCAGGCCGGCCAGACAGCTTCTACGCTGCCGCGCGTTCGTCACGCTGCGTTTCGATCCGCTCATGCGTAGCGCCGGCGCTCGCGACATCGATCTTCCGCGGCTTCATCGCCTCGGGAACCACGCGATTAAGCTCGATCGACAGCAGGCCGTCATCGAACCTGGCCTGACCCACCTCGATGAAGTCGGCGAGCTGGAACCGCCGCTCGAAGTCGCTGCTCGCGATGCCACGATGCAGAAAGTCGCCGTGCCGGTCGTCGTCGCTGCGTTTCCCCGAAATGGTGAGCTGGTTCTGCTGCGCGATCACCTCGATCTGGTCGAGACGAAAGCCGGGGACCGCGAGTGTGATACGGTAGTTGTCCTCGCCTTCGCGGACGATGTCGAAGGGCGGAAACGCGCTGGCGGCATCGCCGCGCATGCCGCTTTCGAGCAGATCGAAGAGGCGATCGAACCCGACGGTGGAACGGCGATAAGGGGCAAAGTCGAAGTTAGTTCTCATCTCCAAATCCTCCTATGCGAAGCAATTCGGACCTGAGATGCGCCGGAATGAACGAGCCGACGCCCTCTATGTCCTACCGGACCCGAATTCGGCATCCGGCGCGCGAGAATTAGGAAGCTCAAAAGCGGTTTCAAGACCGAGCGGACAGGCCAAATGCGCGCTCGGCGGCGGCGCCGTTCGCGGGCGCCGCAGCTCGTTCAAGCGACCTGATCCTCGCGCAGGTCGCGGCGCCAGGCCGGTAAGCGAGAACCGCAAGCGTACCGAGCGCTCTCGCGGCCTTCCCGCCGACCACAGGAAGCCGGTTGGTCAATATGCGCGAATAGCATTTTTTGCAGTTCGTCCTGCTCGGCGTGGCGCCAGGGGGGAACGGGTTCGGTCGCTGCATGGGCTGCTCTACGTGCGAGACCGTCCCACGTTCCGGTCGATCGACTTGATCTGAGCTAACGCGCACTGAAAATCCGAAACGAGCGAAGCTGTTGATCGTTGATGCCCCAAAAGGCAGGAGGAGATAGGCTATGCCGCGTGGTGACAAGGACAAATATACTGGCAAGCAAAAGCGCAAGGCCGACCATATCGAGGAAGGCTATGAGGATCGCGGCGTCTCGAAGGACGAGGCCGAACGCCGCGCCTGGGCGACGGTGAACAAGGAGTCTGGTGGCGGCAATAAGTCGGGCTCCGGGAGCGGCAAGAAGGACACGCATCAATCGTCGCGGAAAGGGGGGCGCGAGGGTGGGGCCGCGTCGTCACAGCGCAGCGCCTCCGATCGCTCGGCGGCCGCCAAGAAAGGATGGGAGACGCGGCGGCGCAACGGCAACGGCTAGCGACAGATGGCTGAAGAAAATCCGCCTCGGGCACCGGGATCTGCGGCACTCGTGCTGCTCGATATCCTCAATCCGCTCGATTTTCCCGGAGCGTCCGCGCTGCGCGACGCGGCGGTCGGACTCGTCGATCCGCTGCTGCGTCTGCGCGACATAGCCGATGGTGTCGGGGTGCCCGTCGTCTATGTCAACGATAACCACGGCGCGTGGCACGCCGAGCGGTCGGCGCTGGTCGACGCGGTGCGCGACTCGCCAGGTGCCATTCTCGCAACGATGCTCGCGCCGCGCGACCACGACTTTTTCGTCATCAAGCCGCAATTCTCGGGTTTCTATGCGACCACATTATCCGCGCTGCTGCCGCGGCTGGGCGTGGACCGCCTCATCCTGACGGGGATCGCCGCCGATATCTGCGTGCTGTTCACCGCAGCCGACGCCCATATGCGTGAGTATAAGCTTTGGGTGCCGCGCGACGCGGTGGCAGGCGAAGACGCCGACCGTACCCATTGGGCACTCGGCATCATGAAGAAGGCAATGGGCGCCGAAACGCGCCCGACCGATACGCTCTCTCTGGCGGCTTGGCTCGCCGGCCAGTCCGCCTGAGAGAAAGCGCGCGCTATTCGGGCTTGGCCATCTTGGTGTGCTGATGCGCGAGGACGCTGTCGGGGGTCAGGTGAGACAGCGCCGCCTGCACCTTGTTCTTGGTGCCCGAGACGACATGCGCCGAGCCGCTCGTCATCGCCTTCCAGCCATTGGCGGCTGTCTTGGCCGGATCCTCCTTGCTGTCATCCCTGCCGACCGGGGTGTCGAGCATCCCCGCGCGGCGGAAGAATTCGGTGTCGGTCGGTGCCGGCATCAGCACGGTGACGTGCACGCCGGTGTCCTTCAATTCCTCGCGCAGCGCATAAGCGAAGCTGTCGAGATATGCCTTGGTGCCATTATAGACAGCCTGATAGCTGCCCGGGATCAGCCCGGCGATCGATCCGGTGATCAGGATGCGGCCATCGCCGCGCGCGACCATCTTCTGCGCCGCCTTCTGCAACAGATAGGTCGTGCCGGTGACGTTGGTATCGATCACGCGCCGCCAATCCGCCGGCGCCTGCTCGATAAATGCATGGCCGAGGCCGCGCCCGGCATTGGCGGCGAGCACATCTATCGCACGGTCACCGACCGCCGCAAGCAGCCGGTCATTGCCCTCGAATGTGGCAAGATCGGCCTCGACCGTCTCGATGGCGCCCGCGCCCGACAGGTCGCCGGCGGGATCGATTTGCTCGTCGGCGGCGAGGATCAGGTCATATCCCTCGCCCGCGGCGATCTTGGCGATTTCGCGCCCGATCCCGGTCGAGGCGCCGGTGATGACGGCAAGTTTGTTGGCCATGTCACTTCTCCATGCGGGGTTTGAGGACGACCTTGGTGTAATCGTCCTGCTTGGTCTTGAAGTTCGCATATCCGTCAGCTGCCTGCTCGAGCGGCAGCCGGTGCGAGATCAGGAAGGTCGTGTCGATCTTCCCATCGGCGATCATGCGCAGCAGCTTCTCGCCATATTTCTGCACATGCGTCTGGCCGGTGCGAACGCTGATGCCCTTTTCCATCAGCGCGCCGAGCGGGAATTTGTCGGTCATCCCGCCATAGACGCCCGGGATCGACAGCCGCCCGCCCTTGCGCACCGCTAGGATCGCCTGCTTGAGCGCAGAGGCTCGGTCGGCGCCGACCCCGACCTTCTGCTTGGCAATATCGAGCATATTGTCGATCGCAAAACCGTGCGCCTCCATGCCGACCGCATCGATGACCGCATCGGGCCCGGTGCCGCCCGACATTTCGAGCAGCGCCTCGCGCACATTGGTGGTGCGGAAATTGATGATCTCGCAGCCCAGTCCCTTGGCGAGTTCGAGCCGGTGAGGATAATGGTCAATGACGATCACCCGCGCCGCCCCTTGGATCAGCGCGCTCTGCGCCGAAAACAGCCCGACGGGTCCGGCACCCCACACCGCGACGGTATCGCCGCTGGTGATCTCCGCATTCTCCGCCGCCATCCAGCCGGTGGGCAGGATATCGGAAAGGAACAGCACCTTGTCGTCGTCGAGGCTATCGTCCTCAATCACGATCGGGCCGACGTCGCTGAACGGCACGCGGACATACTCGGCCTGGCCGCCCGAATAGCCGCCGGTCAGGTGCGAATAGCCGAACAGCCCGCTCATCGGCGTGCCGTAGAGCGTCTCGGACATTTCCTGCTTGTCGACCGGGTTGGAATTATCGCAGCAACTGAACTCCTGCTGCGTGCAGAAATAGCAGCTGCCGCAGGCGATGGTGAACGGCACGACGACGCGCTGGCCCTTCTTCAACGTCGATTGCGGCCCGGTCTCGATCACCCGCCCCATGAATTCATGGCCGAGCACGTCGCCGGTCATCACCGCCGGAATGACGCCGTCATACAAATGCAGGTCCGATCCGCAAATCGCGGTCGAGCTGATCTCGATGATCGCGTCACGCGGATTTACGATCTCGGGATCGGGCACGGTATCGACGCGCACGTCCTGTTTTCCGTGATAGCAAAGCGCGCGCATCAGGCGTTCTCCTCGGTCGGGCGGCGGCGGTCGGAGGTGGCGATCTCGCCGGTCTCCATCAGCATGCGGAAGCGCCGCAGATCGCGCCGCGCCTGGATCGCCGGCTCGCGCTGGAGCAGCTTGGCGATGCCTTGGCCCACACGGCCGAACGGCGGCTTGTAGGCAACGATCAGCGTCACCTCGGTGCCGCGACCGCCAGGCGCATCCTTGAACCGGACGCGGCCTTCGGTGGCGATTTCGGACTCGGCCGTGGCGCGCCAGGCGATCAGCTCGTCGACGCGTTCCTCGGCGATTTCGGTATCGACCGCGACAGCGTCGCCGGCGGGCGCACGGATCGTCCAGCGCCAGCCGCTACCGCGCTTCTCGACCTTGTCGAGATTGTCCATGAAGGCGGGCAGGTTGGTGAAGTCGCGCCAGAACGCGAACAGCTCAGACCGCGTCGGCTTCGTGATCGTCACCGTGGTTCCCGTCACCGCATAGTCGCCGAACCGCCCGCGCCGCGCGCTGCGCCCGGGCGCGTCGTCGGGCGTCGCTCGGGTCCGCCGTGCCCAGGCAAGGGATAGGCCGGCGGCAGCCGCCGCTATCCCCGACGTGGCGAGCGCCGTCGTCCAGGTCGTTCTTTTCATTTCTACATCCTCCGATGAAGTCTTCAGCGCATCCAGCGCGCTCCTGTTCCGTCGGCGCGGGCCGCGTCGCCAAGACGCCCGCAAATTGCGGTAGAGCGCATTTCCGTATTGATTCAGGTTGGTACAGCGTGCCCAACGTGATCGGTCGCCCCTGTCGCCTTCGTCGCGCGGCTTCTTCGTTTTGGCGTGCTGCTTCATATCCCCTGAGCGACCGGCCCGATCCTCTGCCTCGGCAAAGGTCGCGTCCTCACGGCAGCGCTGGTAGCGTTTGTCACCGTCATGCGGCTCGATGAGCTCACGTTCAGACATGGCGACTCTCCTGTGTTCGGCATCGCCCGAGGCTCGGCCCGCTTGATGCTCGGCGGACCAGCTGGTCGCGAACTTCTCGTCGCAGTCGGCGACGCCTTGGCGCTCCCGGCCGGGACGGGACATTGCCGGATCGAAGCGCGTTCGAATTTTCTCGTGGTCGGCGCCTACCCCGCACGGCAGGACTGGGACATCTCTCGCGATGCCCCGGACGTGACGATGACGCAGCATATGCGCCTACTGGCGATCCCTGCGCGCGATCCGCTCGAGGGCGACGACGGCCCCCTCAAACAATTGTGGCGCCCCGATTGGTCTTGGGTGCGGAGAGTCTCGTGGCGCCATGCCTCTCTTCGAGACCTGCGGGATCTGCGTTGCGAACGACGCCGGCAAAGTCAGGACAGGCCTCGTCCCCCGGACGGAGCCGCGACGCTAGGGCCTCCTCAGGATCGCTTCGACCTCGGCGGGTGCGAGCTCCGGGCGCAGCTGGTCGAGCGTGCATTGCTCGGGCGCCTTGTCCGGCCGCCACCGCAGCAAGCGCGTACCATGCCGAAACCGGTTGCCGGTGACCTGGTCGTAGCGGACCTCGGCCACCAAAGCGGGTTCTACCGGCTGCCACGATTTTTGCCGACCGCCGCTCCACCGACTTGGGCCGTTCGGTGCCTTGCCGGTAAACCCCGTGCCGCCTGCCAGCTTCTTCAGTCTCCTCGTCAGCGACGACCGGTCTTCGCCAGCCAGCCCGGCGATAAATCCGACATGATCGAGCGCGCCTACTTCATTGTACAAGCCGAGCAGCAGCGAGGCCACGGTTTCGCCGTCCTCGCCGCAACGATATCCGCCGATGACACAGTCGGCCGAACGATGCAGTTTCACCTTGATCATCGCCCGATCGCCCCACGCATAGCGAGCCTCACGCGACTTGGCGACGACGCCGTCGAGCGCCCCGCCGCTTCGTTCGAGCCAACGACGCGCGTCGTCCACGCAATCGGTTCGCGGTGAAAGCAGCAATCCGGGCCGTCGATTGATCCGGTGAAAGGTCTCGAGCGCCTGGCGGCGCGCGGCAAGCGGCGTCTGGTCGAGATCGTCCTCTCCTGTCGCGAGACAGTCGAACAGCATGAGTTGCGCGGGCGTTTCGCGCGACAGGCGCTCGATTCGGCTGGCGGCAGGATGCAGGCGCTGCTGAAGTGCGTCGAACGACAAATGGTCGCCGATCCGTAGCAGGATTTCGCAATCGACCAGGAACCTCCGGAGCGGGAGGGCGCGCAGCATGTCGGCGATCTCGGGGAAATATCGCGCCAGCGGCTTTCCCGCTTTGGACAGCAGCGATACACGCTCGTCCCGACGACCGGCGAGAGCGCGAAAGCCATCCCATTTGGGTTCGAACTGCCAGCCGGGATCATCCGGGAGTGCGGTTGCCAATTTGGCTTCCATCGGCCGAAGGTCGTGCGCCAGGGGGTCGAGCGGTCTCTTCACGGTGGCAGAACCGATGGACTGCCGGGCCGTTCCTCGCCGCCACCGACGGCTCGAACGATTGCGATCGTCGCGCCGGGCTCGGCCGAGCAACTCGATCCTGAGAGAGAATGCGTGACCCGCGCCGCGGACAGGTGCCGTCACCGCGACAAGTCTTGGCTCGGCGACAATTGAAGACCGGCGCTGTGCCCTTTTCGCCGCATATCGTCCGCCGCGAACCGTCAGGCGATGAGCAGAGGTGCGCGTATCGCAACGGTCGAATGCGGATGCGGCGGGCCAGCATGGGACTATGCTCGAGGACGGCGTCTCGCCGTCTCGAAAAAAAAGGCGGGCGGTGTGCGGAGCCGCGACGTCCCGGCAATGTGGTGTGTCGGCGACTCGGCAATATCTCAGCGCAACTGGCTGTCCTTGCTGCCGCGGCGATTGATCCCGCCAGGTGTCGATCGTTTGTCGCGCAGCGACTGGCAGCCCACGCACGTCCTGGTCGCCGGGAGCGCAAGACGCCGCGCCGCCGGAATTTCATCACCGCACTGTTCGCAATATCTGGTTCCCTCCCCCGCCTTCATCTGGGCGCGCGCGTGCCGGATAGCATCGGCGACGGTATCGTCGATCTGTTCCTGAACGGCACCGTCACGCGCCCAGCCATTTGCCATGTCATCCTCCGATCAAGGCGTCACCACGCCTTTGGCGCCATCATCCCCGCAAATATCGTTCGACGCCGCTCATTCGTTCCCGACAACCGGCCACGGCGCGCGCTGGAAACTCGCCCGACACCGCCAAGGCTCATCGACTCCCCTATCGATCTGACAGCCGGCTCTGGCCTCGTTCCAGTCCTTTCTCCGTTGCCGCGCGCGATGCGGCTCCTCCGCGTGAGCACGCTCGCCGGCGAAACGAGCGCGCGCTCGTAGCGATCGTGCGCCCGGCATGCGCGCTCCCCTCAGGCACCCTGGCCGCGCGCGCGTCATCAGTCGGGCGGATTTTGCTTCTTCGCGGCGCGAAGCGCCGACCGCCTTGGTCCGTATCCTCGACCACGAACGACAATGGTTAGGCAATCGCAAAGCGTTCCTTGGGGATGTGCGTGATCCTGCAGGCGAGGTCAGCCTCGCCCGACGCGACGACATAGACATCGCCATGTTCCGCGATGCCGGTCGTGAAAACGACATCATGGACGTACATCTGGTCGGCAAGATCCGCCGTCAAATCATGATTGGCCTCGAGCAACGCCTCCTTGCCGCTCGCGATGACCCGACCAGGGTTCGCGCGGTCGAGGAGCGACCAGTAAGTGCGATAGATGCCGACGACCTCCTTGGGTTCGACGCCGTGCCAGAGTGTCAGCCAGCCATGCTCGGTAAGCACAGGCGGCGTCCCGCCCCCCATTCGTGCGGTCGCCACCGTGTCGCTATGAGGCCTTAGGCCAGGGCTGAGATCGGGCTTCCAGTGCAAGGCATCCGGCGACGTCGCGAACTTGATCGACGGGCCCGCACGCCATTTGCTCCCCGGCGGATAGGTGAAATAATGGTCGCCCAGTGGTCGCGTCTGGGCCCAGTATGTACCCTGGACCTGGCCTTCGAATATCACCATGTCCTTGTTCTGATGATCGAGGACGATGTCCTCGAAGCGCCAGTCGAGCCCGTCTTCCGAAACATAGAGCGTCGTCGAGTGCCGCTCGGCGCTGACCGAGCAGGTGGTCATCAAGTAACGCCCGTCCATCCGGCTGATGCGCGCGTCCTCGACGCCATAGCATTGCCAGCTTCCCTGCGGCGCGACCGCGCGGTCGTAATGGATCGCCACGCGTTCGAGACCGTCGGGGGAAAGCTCGACCGGCAACAGCCAGGAGAGTGA
>JBQCEK010000342.1:0-5576 GCA_051960335.1 Sphingomonas sp. | reverse complement strand
GGACGGCGCCGACGACTTCCTCATATTGATGCGCGCCGGTAACGGCGAGGACGTTGGGGAAGCGCTCGCGGATCGTCTCCGCTTCCTGGCCCATGCAGCCGGTGACGATGACGCGGCCGTTTTCGGCAATCGCCTCGCCGATCGCCTCGAGGCTTTCCTCCTTGGCTGAGTCCAGAAAACCGCAGGTGTTGACCAGCACGACATCGGCGCCGGCATAGTCCGGCGACATCTGATAGCCGTCGCTGCGGAGCTTGGTCAGGATACGTTCACTGTCGACCAGATTCTTGGGACAGCCGAGCGAAACCATGCCGACTCGCGGCGGGGAGGGGAGTAAAGTTGCCATGGGATTGCTGGCGCATATAACGCGTGCGAACTCGATTTCCTAGGTGTGTCACATGACCGAATTTGTGCTTGTTTCACATCCCGATTTTCCCGGAACGGCGATTCGATCGATCACGGTGGAGGCGACTCGGACCGGCGACGGCGCGCTGAAACTCGAATATTGCGTCACGGGGGCGATCGATCGGGTGCGGTGGCCCGAATGGAAGGGCGTTCGCCAGGCCGATCGCCTGTGGGAGCATAGTTGCTTCGAGGCGTTCGTCGGCATGGTCGATGAAGGCGGTTATATCGAACTCAACTTCTCGACGTCCGGCGAGTGGGCAGCGTATCGGTTCGCGGCTTATCGGGCCGAAATGCAAGCCATTGAAGGCGGACTGGCGACCGGCGGACGGACCTTCAGCGACGGTGAGATGCGCGTGCGGCGGACCGTCCGGCTGAGCGATTTTGCGGACGGCGATTGGCGCCTTGGCCTGTCGGCAATCATCGAAGAGACGGACGGCGGCAAATCCTATTGGGCGCTCGCGCATCCGCCCGGCAAGCCGGACTTTCATGCCGCGATTTGCTTTGCGGGCCGGCTTGCGGCACCTGCCGGCGAATGAAGTTCGGTATCGATCGGCTGCTCGCCGACCCCGCCCTGCGCAAGCCGCTTGAAGGCAAGCGCGTCGCGTTGCTCGCGCATCCCGCCTCGGTGACGGCAAAGCTGACGCATTCGCTCGATGCCCTGATCGCGGCCGGGCTGAACGTCACCGCGGTATTCGGCCCGCAGCACGGCGTTCGCGGCGACCTGCAAGACAATATGATGGAATCGCCCGATTACACCGATCCGACCTACGGGATGCCGGTGTTCAGTCTTTACGGCGAGGTTCGGCGACCGCGCGGGCAGTGGATGGGCACGTTCGATGCCGTGCTGATCGATCTTCAGGATCTCGGCACGCGAATCTACACCTTCATCACCACGCTTCGCTACATGCTGGAGGCGGCGGCCGAGCACGGCAAAAGCGTGTGGGTGCTCGATCGACCCAATCCGGCGGGTCGGCCGATCGAGGGGCTGACGCTGCGCCCCGGATGGGAGAGCTTCGTTGGCGCGGGGCCGATGCCGATGCGCCACGGGCTGACGATGGGCGAGCTGGGGCATTGGTTCGTCGATACGCTGGCGCTCGACGTCGATTACCGCGTGAGCGAGATGGAGGGCTGGGCGCCCGACGCTGCGCCCGGATATGGCTGGCCCGAGGGCGAGCGGATCTGGATCAACCCCAGCCCCAACGCGCCCAACCTCAACATGGCGCGGGCCTATGCCGGCACCGTGATGCTGGAAGGGACGACGCTGTCCGAAGGGCGCGGAACCACCCGGCCGCTGGAACTGTTCGGCGCGCCCGATATCGACGCGCGCGCGGTGATGGCGGAAATGCAGCGGCTGGCGCCCGATTGGCTGGCCGGATGCGCGCTGCGCGACATCTGGTTCCAGCCGACCTTTCACAAACATGTCGGTCAGCTTTGCAACGGCGTGCATATCCACGCCGAAGCACCGCTCTACGATCATCAAGCGTTTCGGCCCTGGCGGCTGCAAGCACTCGCCTTCAAGGCGATCCGTCGGCTGTGGCCGGAGTACGACTTGTGGCGCGATTTTCCGTACGAATATGAATTCGGCAAGCTGGCCATCGATGTGATCAATGGCGGGCCAGAGTTGCGTGCCTGGGTCGATGACGCCGGGGCGACGCCGGGCGATCTCGATTCGATCACCTTGCGCGACGAAGCCGCATGGGCGGACGAGCGCGCCCGCTTCCTGCTCTATTGAACGAGGCGGGCGGCGCCGTTTGACGCCGCCCGCCGATCGTCAGGACTTCGCCGCGGCGGGCTTGCGCGTCGTTGCCGGCTTTCTCGCAGCCGTGGTCCGCTTGGCAGCAGCAGGCTTTTTGGCGGCCGCAGGTTTTTTAGCCGCAGCGGACTTGGCCGCCGCCGGCTTTTTCGCGGCCGGCTTTTTCGCGGCGGGTTTCTTCGCCATCACCTTGGGCGCCGCTACAGCCGCGGCCGCGCCAGCGACGACGGCAGCGCCGACCGCGGCGGACTTGCCCTTGTTCGCCTTCACCGAGGCGACGGCGGACTTGGCGGCCTTGCTCACCGTTTTTGCCGCCTTGCTCGCGGTCTTGCTCGCGCTCTTGGCGGCGGAGCTCGCGGCTTTTTTCACGCGCTCGGTGGTGGTTTCGGCCTTGGGATGCGGGGCCTTGGCATGGGGCATGGCGGACTCCGGAATGTGCGACATGGGAAAACTCCTACTGCTCCGGGTAAAACCGGAACGGTGGCGCAATGTTCCATGATCACCGCTTCCGCGTCAGCTCGCGCATCGCCTCGTCGAGCCCGTCGAGGGTCAGGGGATACATTCTATCGGTCATCAATTCACGGATGATGCGGACCGATTGCGAATAGCCCCATTGCGCCTCGGGCACCGGGTTGAGCCACACCGCGGCGGGATAGGTGTTGGTCAGCCGGTGCATCCACACCGCGCCCGCCTCCTCATTCATATGTTCGACCGACCCGCCGGGGTGGGTGATTTCATAGGGGCTCATCGAGGCGTCGCCGACGAATACGAGCTTGTAATCATGGCCGAACTTGTGAAGCACGTCCCAGGTAGGCGTGCGTTCGGTGAAGCGGCGGCGGTTGTCCTTCCACACGCCTTCGTACGGGCAGTTGTGGAAATAGAAGAACTCGAGATTCTTGAACTCGCTCGTTGCGGCGGAGAACAGCTCCTCGCAGAGCTTGACGAAGGGGTCCATCGATCCGCCGACATCGAGGAACAGCAGCAGCTTCACGGCATTGTGCCGTTCCGGGCGCAGCCGCACGTCGAGCCAGCCCTGCCTTGCGGTGCCTTCGATCGTCGCGTCGAGATCGAGCTCGTCGGCCGCGCCTTCGCGGGCGAAGCGGCGCAGGCGACGCAGCGCCAGCTTGATGTTGCGCGTGCCGAGCTCACGCGTGTTATCGAGATTGCGGAACGCGCGCTGATCCCACACCTTCACCGCGCGCTTGTGCCTGCTCTCGCCGCCGATGCGGACGCCTTCGGGATTGTAGCCCGAATTGCCGAACGGCGAGGTGCCGCCGGTGCCGATCCATTTGTTGCCGCCCTGATGACGACCCTGCTGCTCCTCGAGCCGCTTCTTCAGCGTCTCCATGATTTCGTCCCACGAGCCGAGCGATTCGATTGCCGCCATTTCCTCCGGCGTCAGGAATTTCTCGGCGACGGCGCGGAGCCATTCGGCGGGCAGCTCGGCACCCTGCACGCCGTAGTCGGTGACGATGCCCTTGAAGACCTTGGCGGAGACCTGATCGAAGCGATCGAGCAGCCCTTCATCCTTCACATAGACGGCGCGTGACAGATAATAGAATTCGTCCGGCGTCAGCACGATCACCTCCCGGTCGAGCGCTTCGAGCAGCAGCAGATGTTCCTTCAGGCTGGCCGGAATGCCGGCGGCGCGCAGCTCATCGAGGAAGTTCAGCAGCATTGATCGCGCCTTATCGCCGTCGCTCGAACAGCCACCACCAGGTGCCCGAAAGCCCCCGAACCGGCGCTTGAGCGATCCGGCGATAAGACCTGCCGCAATAACGCAAGGCCGGCAAGTCCGCCGAATCGGCGTTGCCATCGACCAGCAGGAAGGGGGCGTCCGCGCATTTCGCCTCGGTCACTTGAAGCGGGTAACCGGCATCGCGCGCAGCAAAGGTAAGCACCGGCGTCATCCGGCCGTTGGCCACGGCGGCGGTGGTGCCCATCGGCGCGCGCTGCCGCATCGCCGCGATGGCGATCGCGGCGTCTCCCCGGCGATTGGCGATGATCCGCGCGTCGAGAACGGTGCTGCCGCCCGCCGCGATCAGCGCGAGGGCGATCACGCTCCATCGCCGCCATCCGGCGCGCGCGACTGCCGGAGCCGCTGCATCCGCCAGCAGCAAGATCAGCGCCAGCATCGACAGCAGATAATAGCGCGGCATGCCGGCATTGCCGATCTTCAAGAGCGGAAAGGCCAGCGGATAGGCGAGCACGGCGATCGCGTAGAACGGGGCGCGGGGATCCGATCGTCGATGCAAGAGCAGCGCCGCGACGCCGAGCGCGGCGACCAGGACGAGCGCGAACGGCACGGTGCCCGATCCCAGCGTCCAGCCGATCGCCGTCTCGATCGCCGCTTTCCAATCATGCCATGCGAAGGCGCGGTAATCACCGACCTCGAAACCGCCCGGCGCATCGAACGCGGCGAGCGCGACCATGCCGAGCACCAGGGCGGCGCAAGCGACGGCGCTGCCCATTAGCGAGGCCGTCTCGCGCAGCGCGGCCGCCGGCCCCCGCTGCCGACGCACCTCGAAGAATACCCAACCGACGATCGCGGCGAGCGAGGCGATCATCAGGAATTGCGACAAGGTGCCGAACAGGCTCGCGAGCGCAAGCCAAAACGCGGCATGGCGGCTGGGACTCGCGAGCCACGCATCGGCGATCAGCAGCGCGACGATCGTCGCGGCCATCATCCCGGCATAGCCGCGTGCTTCGGCGCCATAGGTCACCATGATCGGCGACAGGGCGAAGCCAAGCGCGGCGAGCACCGCCGCGGCCGGCGTGCGCCTGCCAGCGAAAAGCGCGGCAAGCGGGATGGTCGCGGTACTACAGGCGATCGACAGCGCGCGCTTCAACATCGGCGGCGCATCGGGGCCTACGAGCTGCAGCCACAATGTGTTGAGGAAGTGGTTGTTGTCGTGATTGATCCGGAAGAACACGCCGATCGGCGTGCGCGCTTCCTGGGCGAAGGTTGCCGACCAGGCCTCATCGAGCCACAAGGCGCCGCGCGCTGCAAGCAGGCGCAGGACGAGGCCGGCCACGGTCAGCACCGCGACCGCGATCCACGTCGCGCGCCGGCCGAGCGTCACGGCGCGACCGGCACCACGGGCAATTCGATCGAACTTGCTTGCGCGGGATCGTGGAACACGCTGATCGTCGCCTTCTTATAGTCGCCAGGCTTGGCGTCGAAGATGTTCGGCACGAACGTCTGCGGGTTGCGATCGTAGAGCGGGAACCAGCTGGATTGCACCTGCACCATGATCCGGTGCCCCGGCAGGAAGACATGGCTGACGTTGGGCAGCGCGAACTTATAGGCGAGCGGCGTGTTCGGCGTGATGGGCTGCGGGTTCGAATAACCCTGGCGATAGCGGCCGCGGAAAATGTCCATCGCAACGCCTAGCTGATAGCCGCCCATTTCAGGCTTGTC